>CALLYQ010000468.1 GCA_937858875.1 uncultured Lautropia sp.
TCTCGTCGCTGTCGTCGTCGGGCTTGTAGAACGCGAGCGACAGCGCCTGTTCGTCGTTCAGCGGCAGCGCGAAGCGGTCGCGGTAGGCAAGTACCGCGTCGGGGTCGAGCTTCTTCTGCTGGTGCGTCGTCATCCGGCCCTGGCCGGCGCTGCCCATGCCGTAGCCCTTCATCGTCTTGGTCAGGATCACCGTCGGCTGGCCGCGATGCGTGACGGCCGCGCGGAAGGCCGCATGGACCTTGACGATGTCGTGGCCGCCACGGTGCAGACGGTCGATGTCGGCGTCGGTCATCGCCTCGACGAGCGCAGCCAGTTCGGGCGACTGGCCGAAGAAGCGTTCGCGGTTGTAGCGGCCGTCTTTCGACGACAGCGTCTGGAACTCGCCGTCGACCGTTTCGGCGAAGGCGCGCAGCAGCGCCTGCGAGCGGTCGCGCTCGAACAGCGCGTCCCAGTCGGAGCCCCAGACGACCTTGATCACGTTCCAGCCGGCGCCGGTGAACACGCCTTCGAGCTCGTCGATGATGCGGCCGTTGCCCCGCACCGGGCCGTCGAGCCGCTGCAGGTTGCAGTTGATGACGAAGACCAGATTGTCGAGCCGCTCGCGCGCGGCCAGCGACAGCGCGCCGGTCGATTCGGGTTCGTCCATCTCGCCGTCGCCGAAGAAGCCCCAGACCTTGCGGTCGGTCGGCGCCAGCAGTTCGCGATGCTCGAGATAGCGCATGAAGCGCGCCTGGTAGATCGCCGAGATCGGGCCGATGCCCATCGAGCCGGTTGGGAACTGCCAGAAGTCCGGCATCAGCCACGGATGCGGGTACGAGGACAGGCCGCGCATGCCCTGGTGGGCCGCGCTGACTTCCTGGCGGTAGTGCGCCAGCGCCGATTCGGGCAGACGCCCTTCGAGGTAAGCGCGCGCATAGACGCCGGGCGCCGAG
The DNA here is from genome assembly GCA_937858875.1 of uncultured Lautropia sp. Classification (GTDB taxonomy): domain Bacteria; phylum Pseudomonadota; class Gammaproteobacteria; order Burkholderiales; family Burkholderiaceae_E; genus Zeimonas. The sequence goes on from CALLYQ010000468.1 coordinate 933, forward strand.
TGCGGCTGGAAGAAGACGAGGTCGCCGGCGAAGTCGTCGCTGCGCGCGCGGAAGAAATGGTTGAAGCCGACTTCGAACAGGTCGGCCGCCGACGCATAGCTCGAGATGTGGCCACCGAGCTCGCCGTAGGCCTTGTTCGCGCGCACGACCATCGCCAGCGCGTTCCAGCGCACGATCGCCGCCAGGCGCCGCTCGATGTCGAGATCGCCGGGAAAGCGCGGCTGCGCAGCCACCGGGATCGTGTTGCGGTAGGGCGTGGTCAGCGAGGGTTTCCAGCCGACCTGCTGCACGCGCGAGTGGTGCGCGAGCCGATCGAGCAGGTAGCGGGCGCGCGCCGGACCTTGTGTCGCGATCAGCGTGTCGAGCGCGTCGATCCACTCGGCGGTTTCGACGGGATCCACGTCGGCGCCCGCCTGTTCGAGCATTGCGGGCAGCCAGCGCTGGGCGGAGAGGTCGGTCATTGCTCGACTCCGGGGGCGGTCTCGACCGCGCACGGCGGCCGCGAGAAAAGGATTTCGGACTTCCTCCAATATAAGCGCAAACGCGCGGAATGAGGTGCCGAATCGCGTCGCCGGAACCAATCGATTCGGCATATCGCTTTGACCGCACCACACCATTCAGCACATCATGCTGCTCAGCGATCGAAAATCAGCGAGTCGCGGAGTCGCTTGCTCTCATACGCGCCTCCGATGGAAACCATGGTCTGCAATAAAAAGAAGGACGCCCAATGAAGTTCACCGCTTCGCCAAGCGTGTTGGCATCGCTCGCGGTCGCGGCAACGCTGTCCATCGCGGAAACCGCAGCCGCACAGCCTGCCGACGCGATGCAGACTGCCTCCCCGGTATACGGCACCGAGGCGGCCCCGCCGGCCGACGTCGGCGGATTCGACGACTCGTTGAACGCAGCCAGGGAGATCGTCGCGCGCATCGCCAACGATGGTGTATGGGACGTCTACGTTTCGGGCCGCGCTTGGCACGGCAGAAACAGCTATACCAAGGAAGAGCGCGACCGCTTCAACGAACACGCGTGGGGCCTGGGCTTCGGCAAGACCTTGCGCGATTCTCGCGGGATCGAGCAGTCGCTGTTCGCCCTGGGCCTGAAGGATTCGAATTCGCGGCCGCAATGGGCGGCCGGCTACCTGCGCCAGTGGATCTGGCCGGTCGCCGACGCCGGTGTCGAGTTCGGCCTCGGCTTTTCCGCGATGATGATGAGCCGCAAGGACGTCTTCGACCGCGTTCCGTTTCCGATGGCCGCTCCGATCGCTTCGGTGGGCACCCGGCGCGTGAAGCTGATGGCGACCTGGGTGCCGCCGTTCGCCCGCAAGGGGATCGGTGACGTGCTGCTGCTGTTCGGACGAATCAGCTTCGATTGATCGGCCCGAGCTGCGGATCGATCGACCCGACCACGAAGTTCCCTCGATTGCGATGCCTCCACCAACCCGATCCGACGATCTCGACGCCATCGATCTGCGCATCCTCGCAGCGCTTCAGGAAGACGGCCGGCTCACGAACGTCGAGCTCGCGCGCCGCGTGAACCTGTCGCCGTCGCCCTGCCTGACGCGGGTCAAGGCGCTCGAGAACCGCGGCCTGATCCGCGGCTACGTGGCGCTGTGCGACCCGCTGGCGCTGGGGCTGACGCTGAACGTGTTCATCTCGGTCAGCCTCGAGCGGCAGCGCAAGGACGCGTTGGAAACCTTCGAGCAGCGTGTCGGCGAGCACCCGGAAGTCATGGAGTGCTACCTGATGACCGGAGATTCGGACTACCTGCTGCGGCTCGTGGTCCCGGACATGCAGGCGCTCGAACGCTTCATAGTGGATCAGCTCGCGAAGATCCCCGGCGTGGCGAACATCCGGTCGAGTTTTGCGCTGAAACAGGTCCGCTACAAGACGGCGCTGCCGCTCGGCCACGGTCGATGAAATGAACGGAGCCATGCGCCTCGACATGAACGAGGCAGCCGCCTTCGACACGCGCTGCCTCTGACGCGCGCTCCCTCTGGCGCTCGCCGCCTCAGACGCGCGCCGCTGCTGCACGCAAACGCGCACGCTCGGATTCGAGTTTCAGCGAAGCTTCCGCGTACTCGAGCGCGAGCGACGAGAGCCGACGTGCAGCGCGCCGGGTTGGCGCATCACCGACGGCCGCGAGCATTGCCAGGGACTTCTGCAGACGCAGCCCCACTTCGACGATCCCCGCGCCGTCGCGGGCGATCGGCGCGAACGCATCGTCGAAAAGATCGTCGACGTCGAGCTCGGGCACGAAGACACGCTCGTAAAGCGGTTCCGGCAGCTCCTCGCGCTGCGACCAGCGATCGAGGATCCGGACGAGCGCGCCGATCACCGAGATCGCCGTGCCGGAGTCGTTCACGGCAGCCGACAGGGAACGCGACGCGATTTCCGCCAGCACGATGATGCCGAAGCGCGGATCCTGGTCGTAGCCGCGCTGCGCACCGATGCTGAACGCGCGAGCGACTTCGTGCTGCCGGTCCGGGTCGTCGAAGCTCACCCAGGCCAGCGCCTGGCTGCGATGGATGAAGCTGCCCGGCAGAGAGCAGACGTGGATCGTGCCGTCGTCGCCGGCCGCCCGGGCGAGCGCCTCGACGTCGATATGGAGCAGGTAACCGACCTGTTCGCCGAGCAGCAGATGACCGCCCGAAGGGAGCGGGCCAGGCTTGGCGGCGCCTCCGAACAAGGGCTGCGCGAGGTAGCCCTCGAGGGCTCGCTTCGCCGCCGCTTCGACGCGCTCGATCGTGTCGCCGGTCTGGCCGAGCGTCGACAGATGCGTGATCCAGCGCAACAGCGTCACGACGATCACGAGCAGGACGAGCAGCGTGGCGACGAACAACACAAGACGGCCGCTGTCGCCATAGAGCCCGGTACTCAGCGCGACGATGCCGACCAGCGCGAACAGGAAGGCGCCGAGAAACGTCGACAGCGCGTTCTGGGACGTCGAGTCCTCGAGCAGAAGACGCGTCGCGCGTGGCGTTACGTTGGTCGACGCAGCCGAGTACGCCGACACCATCGTAGTCAGCGAGAAGACCGTGACTGACAGCATGCTGGCGCCAAGGATCCCCAGGATGCCGTCGACGGCGTCGGCGCCGACGAGCGCTGGCCAGTCGGCCGGAATCCACGGCTTGACGAACCAGGCGAGCAGTGCGGTCGCGACAGCGGCCAACGAAAACAGCGACGCCCTGAACCAGAGTTGCCGGACGACATTCGCAATCACCCAGGCCCAACGCGAGGTGCTCTTCACCGGTTCGCCTCCCGGAGGATGAAAACCAGCACGCTACCTCGAAGCGCGGAAGGCCGTCGGCGAAGCGAGGAAAGTCGTGGGCCCGAGCTTCGTTGCCGCCGCGCGCGGCGGCCGCCCCGTTTAAAGCTTCAAGCCGTTCTTCGCGGCCACCTCACGCCATTTCCCGAGTTCGCGCTCGAGCATCGCCGAGAATTGCTCGGGCGTGATGCCGGATGGTTTCGCACCAAGCTCGAGAAGGCGCTTCTCGAAAGCCGGCTCCTTGAGGATTTCGGCCGAGGAGCGGTGCAGCAGCTCGACTACCGGTTTTGGTGTGCCGGCCGGTGCCAGGATGCCGAACCAGGCGGCAACCTCGTATCCCGGTACGCCCGCCTCGGCGATGGTCGGAATCTCCGGCGCATCGGGCCAGCGCTCGGGCGTCGTGACCGCGATCGGCCGCACCTTTCCGGAGCGGATGTGCGGCATCGACGACGGCAGGTTGTCGAAACCGAGCTGCACCTGCCCGCCGATCAGATCGGTGAGCATCGGGCCGCCGCCTTTGTACGGCACGTGCAGGAGGTCGACGCCGGCCATCGACTTGAGCAGCTCGCCGCTCATGTGCGGAGAACCGCCCAGGCTCGTCGATCCGAACGTGATCGCGCCCGGCTTCGCGCGCGCCGCAGCCAGGATGTCGGCAAGACTCTTGTACGGCGTATCGACGTTGACCAGCAGCACGTTCGGCGTGTCGGCCACGTTCACGACGGGCTGGAAGTCGGCGATCGGATCGTAAGGCACCGTGCCGATGGCCGGGATGATGCTGTGCGACGCAATCGTTGCCATCAGCAGCGTGTAGCCGTCGGGTGCAGCCCGGGCAACGGCTGCGGCGCCGATCGCGCCGCCGGCACCGGGCCGGTTCTCGACGATCACCGACTGCTTCAGCGTTTCGGTCAGCCGCTCTGCCATCAGGCGCCCCAGCACGTCGGCCGTGCCGCCGGGCGGATAGGGCACGATGATCTTCACGGCGCGCTCCGGCCAGTTGGCCTGCGCCTGAGCGGCAGCGAGCGGCGCGCTGATGCCCAGCACCGCGGCGCCCAGCACGAGCGCCTTCGCGATTCGATTCCCGATGTTCTTCACGTTGCTCCTCCAGTTATCTCGTACCGCCGAGCGAAGCGTTGCCCGGCCGCCTGGGCCGATCCGGCCTTCGATCTACATCCCCCGCAAGCGCCCCATGAGCCCCTCGGGCACTTCGATCTCGAACCCCAGGATCGCGGCCGAAAGCGCCTTGCCGTAGTTGTCCAGGCACAGGCTGCGCGAGACGCCTCCGCCCAGCGCTCCGTGTGCGACGAAATTCAGCGCCTCGATGTTGTCGACCTCGTAGCGGATGACCTCGCCCTTGATGGCGCCGCCGTAATAGGCCTTGAAGCGCTCGGCTGTCAATTGATCCTTGAGCAGCGGATAGAGGTCCGGGCTGTACGCGAACACGGAGATGTTCGAAGTATTGCCCTTGTCGCCCGAGCGCGCGTGCGCAAGGTGTTGCAGCTTCACTCGCATGATCAGCTCTCGAAATAGTTGACGGTGGCCGGCACGCTTTCGCGCGGCGCCAGCGCCGACCAGACGCCGATCACCTCGCGCACGCGATCCTGGTGCGGCACGCGCTTGCCGGTATGGCCGACGCCGGACACCGCCATGCCGTCGACCTCGCGCCCGACCTTGTTCGCTTCCTCGCGGGTGCGCGTACGCGCGGCGACGCGCACGGCGATTTCGTAGGGTTCCGGCGCATCGGACGGCGTGGCTTCGCCGTGGATCGCGTTCAAGCCCAGGAAGTCGATGCGCAGGTCTTCGGCCTTCAGGTCGACGATCCGGAATCGCTCCTCGAGGATGCGCTTCGCGAGCTGCGCGCGGCGCAGCGCGCCGGGGCCGGCGTAGAAGAACATGTCCTCGCCGATGAAGCCCTCGGTGCAGCCCATCGAGACCTT
>CALLYQ010000469.1 GCA_937858875.1 uncultured Lautropia sp.
GCGCATCGAGCGAGGCGATGACGCCCATGTCGGGCATCAGCGACGCCGTGTGGGGGTCGAAGGTCGCGCGGCTCACGCCCTTGGCGGCTGCTTCCGGACGCAGCCGCGCGAGGCAGGCGGCGAACTCAGCCGGTTGCCGGTCGGGCGACACCGCGTCGGCCGAACCGGGCGTCGGCGAACCGGGGGTCCCCTGCGCCGCAGCGGGTGCTGCCGCCAGCGCGAGTGAAATCGCAACGGCCAGCGCCAGGGGCGCGCCGAGGCTGAGGACGAGTCGTCGTGCGCTCGGGATTGCGGGAGGAACGAAGGTGGGGTCTCTGCGCATGACGGCTATGGTACTTGCGCCGCCACCCTTGTAGAGCGCGCCGAAATGAACTAGAAAGGGCACAGAAGTACAGCAATGAAATCCGGGCGAGCACGGCCGGGCACCCTCCGGGGAGACTCCCAGATTGGAACTCGTCCTCGAACGCGTCGAGAAGCGAGTCGGTGCGCAGACGCACCTCTATCCGTTCGACCTGCGCCTGGTGCCACGTGCCGTCACGATCCTGCTCGGAGCCACGCAGGCCGGCAAGACCAGCCTGATGCGGCTGATGGCCGGGCTCGACGCGCCCAGCAAGGGGCGCCTGCTTGCCGACGGCGAGGACGTCACCGGCCGCTCCGTGCGCAAGCGCAACGTGGCGATGGTCTACCAGCAGTTCATCAACTATCCGTCGATGACGGTGGCCGAGAACATCGCTTCGCCGCTGCGGCTGCGCGGTGCGAAGGACATGGCTGCGCGCGTGGCCGAACTCGCGTCGCGGCTGCACATCGACGCCTTCCTCGACCGGCTGCCGTCGGAGCTTTCGGGCGGCCAGCAGCAGCGGGTGGCGCTCGCGCGGGCGCTGGCGAAGCGGTCTCCGCTGATGCTGCTCGACGAGCCGCTGGTCAACCTCGACTACAAGCTGCGCGAGGAACTTCGCGACGAACTGTCGCAACTGTTCGCCAGCGGCGACTCCACGGTCGTCTACGCAACGACCGAACCGACCGAGGCACTGTTGCTGGGCGGCCATACGGCCGTACTCGACGCCGGAGAACTGCTGCAGTACGGACCCACGGCGGAGGTCTTCCATCGGCCGCGTTCGATCCGCGTGGCACGAGCGTTCAGCGACCCGCCGATGAACTTGCTGCCCGGCGCCGAGTCGACGCTCGGCGTGCGCCTGTCCGCGGGCCTCGAACTGCAAGTGCCGCTGCTGCGCGCAGCCGGTGCGCAGCGCATGGCCGATCCGCGCGCTCCGACCGGGCCGCACGGCCACCGGCCGCTGACGATCGGCGTACGGGCCGCCGCGCTGCGCGTCGACCAGCGCCCCGGCGACGTCGCGATTCCGGGCAGGGTCGAGCTCGCCGAAATCTCCGGCTCCGACACCTTCGTGCACGTCGACACGCCGGTCGGCGAACTGGTCGCGCAGTTGTCCGGCGTCCACGCATTCGGGCTGGGCGAGGCGATCACGCTCTACCTGAACCCGGCGCAGGTCCACGTCTTCGACGGCAACGGCGACCTGCTGGTCGCGCCGGCGCAAGCTCGCGACGAGCACGCGTCTTCCGGCCACGGCCACGACCGAGCCGTTCACACGCGCTGACGCCGTGGCACGCATCGACCTCGACCTCGCGCACTCGTATCGGCCGAGCCCGCGCAACGATGACGACTACGCGCTGTTGCCGCTGAAGCTGAGCTTCGCCGACGGTGGGGCCTACGCGCTGCTCGGCCCTTCGGGCTGCGGCAAGACGACGATGCTCAACATCGTCTCGGGCCTGGTCACGCCGTCGCACGGCACGGTGCTCTTCGACGGCCGAGACATGACTCATGCGAGCCCGCAGCAGCGCAACATCGCGCAGGTCTTCCAGTTCCCGGTCATCTACGACACGATGACGGTGGCCGGCAACCTCGCGTTTCCGCTACGCAATCGAGGCATGCCGCGCGAGCGCATCCGCCAGCGCGTCGGCCAGATCGCCGAGATGCTCGAGATGAGCGATCTTCTCGACGTGCGTGCAGCCGGGCTGAGCGCCGACACCAAGCAGAAGATCTCGCTCGGACGCGGCCTGGTGCGCGAGGACGTGTCCGCCGTGCTGTTCGACGAACCGCTCACGGTCATCGATCCGCAGCTCAAGTGGCAGTTGCGGCGCCACCTCAAGCAGATCCACAAGGAACTGAAGCTGACACTGGTCTACGTCACGCACGACCAGGTCGAGGCGCTGACCTTCGCCGAACAGGTGATCGTGATGACACGCGGGCGCGTCGTGCAGATCGGCAGCGCCGCGCAACTGTTCGAGCGGCCCGAGCACAGCTTCGTCGGCTACTTCATCGGTTCGCCGGGCATGAACTTCCTGCCGGCGCGCTGGCGCGACGGCGGCATCGAAGTCGACGGCCATCGGCTCGGCGCCGGTCCCGAGCCGCAACGGCTGGCGGCAGCGGGCGAATTCACGCTCGGCGTGCGTCCCGAACACGTGGGCCTGGCCGCGCCCGGTGCACCCGGCGCCCTGCCGGTGCAGGTACAGAAGACCCAGGACGTCGGCACCTATGGGCTGCTCACCACGCGCCGCGGCGATGCGTTGATCCGCGCGCGCGTCGACGTCGCCGAGCCGCTGCCCGCCGTCGGCGAACGGCTCTGGCTTCAGTTGATCGGTCCGCATACCTGCTTCTATCGCAACGAGGAACTGATCGCGCCATGAAGACCGTCGACCAGAAGGCGTGGCTGCTGGTGCTGCCGGTCGTCGTCTGCGTTGCCTTTTCGGCCGTTTTGCCGCTGATGACGGTCATGAATTATTCGGTGCAGGACATCATCTCGCCGCAGCGGCGCGTGTTCGTCGGCACCGAGTGGTTCGTCGCCGTGATGCGCGACAGCGAACTGCACGACGCGCTGGTCCGGCAGATCCTGTTCTCGCTCGCCGTGCTGGCGATCCAGGTTCCGCTCGGCATCGCGCTGGCGCTGTCGATGCCGGCCAGCGGCTGGCGGGCGTCGGCGGTGCTCGTGCTGGTCGCGATCTCGCTGCTGATCCCGTGGAACGTGGTCGGAACGATCTGGCAGATCTTCGGCCGCACCGACATCGGCCTGCTCGGCGCCTCGCTGGCGGCGCTCGGTTTCGACTACAACTACACCGGCGATCCGCTCGACGCCTGGCTCACGGTGCTGGTCATGGACGTCTGGCACTGGACGCCGCTGGTCGCGCTGCTGTGCTACGCGGGCCTGCGCGCGATTCCCGACGCCTACTACCAGGCCGCGCGCATCGACGGCGCGAGCCCGTTCGCCGTGTTTCGCTACATCCAGCTGCCCAAGCTGCGCGGCGTACTGATGATCGCCGTGCTGCTGCGCTTCATGGACAGCTTCATGATCTACACCGAACCCTTCGTGCTGACCGGCGGCGGCCCCGGCAACGCCACGACCTTCCTCAGCCAGTACCTGACGCAGAAGGCGGTCGGCCAGTTCGACCTCGGCCCGGCGGCCGCATTCTCGCTGATCTACTTCCTGATCATCCTGCTGCTTTGCTTCGTGCTCTACAACTGGATGCTGCGCGTCGGCCAGGGCGACGCAGCAGCGCAGCAGGCCGGGCATGGCTGACACGCGCGTGATCGCCGACCCGTTGCCGCTCGCCGTGGCGCGGCGCTCGGCGACCACGCGCACGCGCTTTCGCAAGCGCACGCTGTTCCTCGTCGCCTACCTGGTGTTCGCGATCCTGCCGGTCTACTGGATGGTCAACATGTCGTTCAAGACGAACGAGGAGATCCTCGGCGTCTTCTCGCTGTGGCCGCGCGAGTTCACGTTCGCCAACTACCTGACGATCTTCGGCGACGCGTCCTGGTATTCGGGCTACATCAATTCGCTGATCTACGTGATCATGAACATGGCCATGTCGCTGCTGGTCGCGCTGCCGGCCGCCTACGCGTTCTCGCGCTACTCGTTCATCGGCGACAAGCACGTGTTCTTCTGGCTGCTCACGAACCGGATGACGCCGCCGGCGATTTTCCTGCTGCCGTTCTTCCAGCTCTACACGACGCTCGGGCTGATGGACACCCACATCGCCGTGGCGCTCGCGCACCTGGTGTTCAACGTGCCGCTTGCGGTGTGGATCCTCGAAGGCTTCATGTCGGGCGTGCCGCGCGAGATCGACGAGACCGCATATATCGACGGCTATTCGTTCCCGCGCTTCTTCCTGACGATCTTCGTGCCGCTGATCAAGGCCGGCATCGGTGTCGCGGCGTTCTTCTGCTTCATGTTCAGTTGGGTCGAACTGCTGATGGCGCGCACGCTGACCAGTGTCAACGCCAAGCCGATCGTCGCGGTGATGACGCGCACAGTCTCGGCCGCCGGCATGGACTGGGGCGTGCTCGCCGCTGCCGGCGTGCTGACCATCGTGCCGGGCGCGATCGTGATCTGGTTCGTGCGTCACTACATCGCGAAAGGCTTCGCGATGGGGCGGGTCTAGGGAGGCGGTCGGACGATGGACGACTATGGCCCGTTCCACTGGATGGCCTGGACCACGCCGGTGGCCGTGTTCTTCGTCTGCGTCGCGTTGATGCTGGTCGGGATGACGATCTGGGAGATCCGTTCGCCGACGGTGCTGCGCAAGGGCTTCCTGCCGATCGCTACGACCCGCGGCGACCGGCTGTTCATCGGCTTGCTGATGGCCGCGTATCTGAATCTCGCCTTCATCGGGCTGGGCGACAAGCTGATGAACTGGTTCGGGCTCGCGGAAGAGCCGTCGATCTGGATCAGTTTCGTGGCCTCGATGCTGTTGCTCGTGCTCGTCATGCGGAAGGGCTGAGGATGAAACGCCGGGATTCCACCCGTGCCGGGGCCGAGCGGGGAGCGGCAGGCGGGG
>CALLYQ010000470.1 GCA_937858875.1 uncultured Lautropia sp.
GGATCCTGCTGGTCGACCTGCCGATCGCGTTGCCGGTGATCCTGACCGGCGTGCGCACCGCGGCCGTCATCAACGTGGGAACCGCGACGATCGCGGCGTTCATCGGGGCCGGCGGTTTCGGCGAGCGGATCGTGAACGGGCTGGCGCTCAACGATCACCGGCTGCTGCTGGCCGGGGCGCTGCCGGCGGCAGGGCTGGCGTTCCTGGTCGAGGCGGGATTCGCATTGGCCGATCGCCGGCTCGGACGTCGGCGCGGCGCTGGGTGACTCGTCTCGGTTACCGCTTTCGCTCGTCCCGTCGGCGAGTCGTCGACTCGACCCGGCTGCCCGGATCCGGAGCGGCCATGCCGGCGAGCACGGCGTTCCCCGCGTTCCGGATATGCCGGCGCAAGGCCATGCAGGCCATCTCCACATCCTTGGTGAGCACCGCCTCCATCAGTTCCTCGTGTTCGTGCAGCAGCACCTCGGCGTCGAGGCGAGCCGGGCGCACCAGGTTGCGGTAGCGCGCCGCGTGATCCCAGAGCACCGCTTGAAACTCGAGCAGGATCTGCAGCGGTGACGGCGAAAGAACCGCGTGATGGAAGTCGCGATGCGCGAGTTCCCATTCTTCGCGGATCACGCTTGCGCCGGGCTCGTACATCGCCGTTCCCTTCAGGCGATGAAAGGCGGCGAGGACATGCGCTTCCCATTCGAGGCTGCCCGCCTCGAATGCGCTGCGCAGGACGAGCGCCTCGACGAGTTGGCGCGTCTGCAGCACGTCGGCGAGATGTTCGCGCGTGGCCGGTGCGACACGGAAGCCCCGTCGATCCTCGCCGACGATCAGTCTGGACGCCGACAGTCGAAGCATCGCCTCCCTGAGCGGCGTCACACCGACGCCGTAGCGGTCCTTCAGCACGCCGAGCGTCAGGCGATGGCCGGGTGCGAGGGCGCCCGAGATGATTTCGTCGCGCAGACGCTCGTAGACGCGCGCGCTCAAGGTCTCTTCGGTCGCGGATCGCGCCGCTCGCGGGGGCGACGATCCCGGCGTCGAGTCGATCGGTTTCACGGTATCCGGCATGGGTGCGTATTTTCCGGTTGCCGATTTTGTAAAATTCTCATACTTTAGTCGAAATCAGTTTCCGGGACCCGTCCACCCATGAAGCTTGCCGTCTTCTGTACCGACCCCGCAGGTGAGCAGACGCTCGGCGTCCTCGATGCGTCGGATTCCAGGATTCTTGCGCTCGACACAGACCTGTTTCCCGCTGAATTGCCGGGATTGTGCGCGCTCGGGCCGGAAGGCCGGGACAGGCTCGAAGCGTGGCGACGGCAGGCGCCGGCGTCGGCCTGGCGCGCACTGTCCGACGTGCGCCTGGGGGCGCCGCTGATGCCGCGCCGCAACGTCTTTTGCGTGGGCAAGAACTATCGCCCGCACGCAGAGGAGTTTCATCGAAGTGGCTTCGATTCGAGCAGCGCAGCGACCGAATCGGCCGAGCCTGCGCTGCCGGTCGTCTTCACGAAGGCGCCTACGGCGGTGATCGGACCCGGCGAAGCCATCCCCTCGTACCTCGACGAAACCGGGACGACCGACTACGAGGGCGAACTGGGGGTCGTCATCGGCGTCGGCGGGAGAGCGATTGCGCCGGATCGAGCCATGGATCACGTATTCGGGTTCACGATCATCAACGACGTAACGTCGCGCCAGTTGCAGCGTGATCATCGTCAGTGGTTCATCGGCAAGTCGGCAGACGGCTTCTGTCCGATGGGGCCTTGGGTGGCAACGAAAGACGAGCTGGCCGATCTCGGGGCTGCCCGCCTGCGTACTTTCGTCGACGGCGAGCTCCGGCAGGATGCCGTGTTCGCGGACATGATCTTCGACGTTCCGACGATCATCGCGACGATCTCGCGCCGGACGACCCTGTGGCCAGGGGATGTGATCGCCACCGGCACGCCGGAAGGGGTCGGAATCGGCTTTGCGCCGCCTCGCTACCTGCGCCCCGGCTCGATCGTTCGCATCGAGATCGACGGAATCGGCGTGTTGGAGAACCCTGTCGCCTGATCCGAAATATCAAATGTTTTACAAAATATAACTAACCATGTAAGTTTACGCAGCGCTCTGGCAACCGACATTGCAAGACGACAACGGAGGAGACCCCATGCAGTCCGACGCTCGAAAGGCTTCGGCAGGCCGTATGCTCGCCGCGTGCGCGACGGCCGCCGTCCTCGCCGCCGCCCCCGCTCACGCCCAGGATCCGATCCGCATCGGTGTGCTGGCTCCCGTGACCGGTCCTCTCGCCACCTCGGGCAAGGACATGGTCGACGCCTGGAAGCTGTACTGGGACGAGGTCAAGCACGAAGCCGGCGGTCGCAAGGTCCAGTACGTGATCGCCGATACCACCTGCAATCCGGACCAGGCACTCACGCAGGCACGCCGGCTCGTGCATCAGGAAAAGGTCCACTTCCTCGTCGGTCCGCTGTGCGGACACGAGGGGCCGGCCGTTGCCCAGGTCAGCAAGGAAACCGGCGTTCCGCTGGTGATGGACTCGGCGGGGGCGGACAGCGTTACGAAGTGGGATCGCACGCCGACCGTCGTACGCACCGCGGTCTCGGCGAGCCAGATCGGTCATCCGTTCGGGGATTACCTGTACCGCGAACTCGGCGCGCGCAACGTCACCTTCATTGCCCAGGATTACACCTGGGGACAGGAGGTGGCGCTGGGCATGATGCGCACATACCAGGAAGCGGGCGGCAAGATCGCCCGGGTGATCTGGAACCCCATCGGTACGAAGGACTACGGCGCAACGATTGCGTCGATCCCGGCGGAATCCGACGCAGTCGTCGCGGTCGTCGTCGGCGCCGATCGCGTGCGTCTGTTCGAGGCCTGGTTCGGCTTCGGCATGGACAAGAAGAAGAAGATCTATGGCGGCTACTGGATGCACCAAGACGCGCTGCCTCAGCTCGACGACCGCGCCATCGGCACCTTGGGCAACTCGCTGCACTATGCGGCCGGCCTCGACACGCCCGAAAACCGGAAATTCACGATGGCGTTCGCCGAAGCGTACAAGCGCCTGCCGTCGTGGTTCGGCGAGTCCGCCTACACGGCAGGCCTGTGGACGAAGACGGCCATCGATTCCATCGGAGGCAAGGTCGAGGACCGCGAGGCCTTCCTGAAGGCGATGCGCACGGTGAAGATCAACGCACCGCGCGGTCCGCTGTATCTCGACGAATACGACAACCCGATCCAGAACGTCTACATCTCGAAGATCGAGAAGATCAAGCACCCGGTGCTCGGCGACGTGTTGACGAACGTTCCTGTAAAGACCTACGAGGCCGTCTCGCAATTCTGGACCGACAAGCCCGAGGTCTTCCTCGAGCGAGGCCCGTACAAGCGCTGACGCCCGTTCGACGACTGCGGAGCGCGCTGCTGCGGCGCTCCGCCAAGATCTGCCGATATGACCACCAGTGCGATTCTGCAGGCGATCAACGGAGCGTCGCTGGCTGCGCTGCTTTTCCTGCTTGCCAGCGGCTTCACCCTTTCGTTCGGCCTGATGCGGGTCGTCAACATGGCCCATGGCGCCTACTACCTGCTCGGGGGCTATGTCGGCCTGACAGTGGTACGCATCACCGGGAGCTTCTGGCTCGCCATCTTCGCCGGCGGAGCGGCGATCGCGCTGCTGGGCCTGTTCATCGACCGCGTGCTGATCCGGCGTACGGGCGAGAATCACCTGGCGCAGGTACTCCTCACCGTCGGCATCGCTTTCGTGATCGGCGACCTGGCGCTGTGGACCTGGGGCGGCGACAACCTGAAGGTCCCGGTGCCGATGTTCCTGCGCGGGGCAGTCGAACTGCCGGGCGGCATCGTGTATCCGGCGTTCCGGCTGATGCTGATCGGCATCGGGCTCGTCGTCGCGCTGTTGTTGTGGCTGCTGTATCACAAGACGCAGCTCGGTGCGGTCGTGCGTGCCGGTGTCGACGACCGTGAAATGGTCGCGGCCAACGGCATCCACGTCGACCGCTTGTTCATGGTCGTTTCGGCGCTGGCGTCGTTTCTCGCGGGAATGGCCGGCGTCGTCGGCGGCGCGTTTCTAACGCTTTATCCCGGCGCGGAATGGGAAATCCTCGTCTTCGCGCTCGTCGTCGTCATCGTCGGCGGCCTTGGCAGTCTCGAGGGCGCGATGATCGGCGCGCTGATCGTCGGTCTGCTCGACGCGTACGGTCGCTGGCTGCTGCCCGAGTTCTCGTACTTCGTACTGTTCGGACCCATGGCGATCCTGATGCTCTTCCGCCCGACCGGGCTGTTCGGCAAGGCGCACTGAGATGGACCGCAAGCTCGCGATCGTGCTGGCGCTCGTCTGCGTGGCGATTGCCGCCTTGCTGCCGCTGGTGGCCGGTCCGTTCTGGATCGCGCTGCTCACGCAGATGTTCATTTTCGGGCTGCTGGCGCTGTCGGTCGACCTGCTGCTCGGGCACGCGGGGCTCTTCTCGCTGTGCCACGCCGCCTTCTTCTCGGTGGCGGCCTATACGACGGCGATCCTGCAGGTGCGCTATGGGGTCTCCACCGCCTTGGCGGCGCCTGCGGGAATCGTTGCCGGAACCTTGCTCGGCATGCTGTTCGGACTGTCGGTGCGTACACGCGGCGTGTACTTCATCCTGATCACGATCGCGCTCGGCTACATCGTCTGGGGTGTGGCGTATCGGTGGTCGTCGTTCACCGGCGGCGACAACGGCGTGACGAACGTGCCGCGTCCGGCGCTTGCCGGTTACGGGCTGGAGTCGATGACGAGCTACTACTACTTCATGCTCGCCGTCATCGTGCTGAGCCTGCTCGCCTATCGCGTGCTCGTGTCGTCGCCGTTCGGCCTGACCTTGCGCGGCATCAAGACGAGCGAGAGCCGGATGACCAGCGTCGGATTCCGGCCGAACCGTCATCTGTATGCGGCGTTCGTACTGTCGGCGGCGATCGCCAGCTTCGCCGGCGTCCTTTACGTGTATTACAACCGCTTCGTCAACCCGGTCTCGGCTTCGTTCCCGATCTCGGTGGAGGCGGTCCTGATGGCGATCGTCGGCGGCAGCGGAACCATCGTCGGTCCGTTGCTGGGATCGGGAATCGTGCTGGCGCTGCGCAATTGGGTGAGCAGCTTCTTCGAACTGCACGCGGCCGTCATGGGCCTGGTCTTCATCGCGGTCGTCCTGTGGGCGCCAGGCGGCCTGGTCGGGCTGCTGGAGTCGTTCCGCAATGGCAGGAGGCCAGGACGATGAGCGTGCCTGCGATCCAGCTCGTCGGCATCGGCAAGCGCTACGGTGGACTGCAGGCGGTCGAATCGGTGTCGCTGACTGTCGCGGCGGGCGAGCGGCGTGTGCTGATCGGTCCGAACGGCGCCGGCAAGACGACGCTGTTTCACTGCGTTACCGGAACCGTGCGTGCGACGAGCGGAAGCATCCGGCTCTTCGACACCGACGTCACACGACTCGACGAAGCGCGGCGCACCCGGTTGGGTATGGGGCGAACGTTTCAGATCTCGAACGTATTCATGGACCTCACGGTCGTCGAGAACGTTCTGCTGGCGCTGTTGGGCAAGGACCGTCGCAAATGGACGGCGTACCGGCCGTTGCGCATGTATCCGGGCCTGCACGAGGAAGCGATCGCCGGACTCTCGGCGGTCGGCCTCGAGTCGCGGGCGAACGAACTCGTCCGGCTTCTGTCGTACGGCGAGCGGCGCCAACTCGAACTGGCTCTCGCGCTTGCGACGGCCCCGCGCGTACTGTTCCTGGACGAGCCTTGTGCCGGATTGTCGCCGAGCGAGCGGCAACTGCTGTCGCGCCTGATCTCCGCGCTGCCTCGCGACATCACGCTGTTGATGATCGAACACGACATGGACGTCGCGCTGGCCCTGGCCGATCGCGTGACGGTCCTCCACCGCGGCAAGGTCATCCTCGAAGGCTCTCCCGACGAGGTGCAAGCGGATCCGGAAGTCAGGGAGGTCTATTTCGGCCATGTCTGATCCGCTGCTGCAGGTCGACGACGTCCACACCTACTACGGCGACAGCTACGTTCTGCAGGGGCTGAGCATGAAGCTCGATCCTGGCCGCATCGTGGCGATCCTGGGTCGCAACGGGATGGGCAAGACCACGCTGATCCGCACCGTCTCCGGGCTGACGCCGCCGCGGCGCGGCGACGTCCGCTTCCAGGGTCGATCCCTCGCGGGCGCGCCCGCGTACTCGATCGCGCAGGCGGGGATCGCACTGGTCCCGCAAGGGCGGCGCGTCTACCGTTCGCTGACCGTGCGCGAGAACCTGCAGTTGCCGACGAGCTCGCTGGCGCGACCGCGCAAGGGCCGCTGGAATCTCGACGCGATCCTGCGCGAGTTCCCTCAGCTTGCCGAGCGCATCGGGCACTTCGGCGGCGAGTTGTCGGGAGGCGAGCAGCAGATGCTTGCCGTCGGCCGTGCGCTGATGGCCAACCCGTCGCTGGTGCTGATGGACGAGCCGTCCGAGGGGCTGTCGCCGCGCCTGGTGCTCCAGGTCGGCGAGATGATGAAACGGCTGCGCGAGCATGGACTGGCCATCATGCTCGTGGAGCAGAACCTGTCGCTCGCCCTGTCGGTGGCCGATTACCTTTACGTGCTCTCCTCCGGCCGTTTCGTGTTCGAGGGGACGCCCGAACAATTGTCGCGTGAACCCGCCGTGCTCGACGAGCATCTCGGCGTTTCGCGCAGGAGGGCTTGACGATGAATCTGTTCGATCTGTCCGGCCGCGTGGCCATCGTCACCGGTGGCAATGGCGGGATCGGGCTCGGCATGGCGCGGGGGCTCGCGCGCGCCGGGGCCCGCATCGTCGTCGCCGGTCGCAACCCGGCAAAGAACCAGGCCGCCGTGGCCGAACTGGAAACGCTCGGACCCGGAGCCATCGGCATCGAGGTCGACGTATCGCGCGAGGACGACTGTCGCTCGCTGGTCGCAGCGGGAGTCGAGGCCTTCGGCCGCCTGGACATCCTGATCAACAATGCCGGCATTGCATTGCGAAAGCCCCCGCAGGACTACACGAGTGCCGAGTGGCACCGGGTCATCGACACGAACCTGACCAGCGCCTTCCTGTGCTCGCATGCTGCTTATCCGCATATGCAGGCGGCCGGCGGCGGCAAGATCGTCAACATCGGCTCGATCCTGTCGCTGATGGGAGCATCGTTCGCGGTCGCCTACGCTGCGAGCAAGGGCGGATTGGTGCAGATGACTCGCGCGCTGGCCACTGCCTGGGCGGCCGACAACATCCAGGTCAACGCGGTCCTGCCGGGCTGGATCGACACGGACCTGACACAGAGCGCGCGCGTCGAGGTCGACGGGCTCGAATCGCGCGTGTTGACCCGCACCCCATGTGGGCGTTGGGGCGAGCCGCGCGACTTCGAAGCGATCGCGGTGCTGCTCGGTGGCCCGGGCTCGCAGTTCATCACCGGGGCCGCGATCCCGGTGGACGGCGGCTATTCGATCCAGGCTTGAAGGAGAGCCGTCGTGACAACGCATCACGAGCTGGCGCCGAACCCGGACACCGTTCACTGGGGCTACTTCGACGCTTCGCTTCCAGCCGTGCTCGAAGTCGATCCGGGTGACACGATCACGATCGACACCGTGTCCGGCTGGACCGAGGTGGTCGATCCGTCACGCATCTCGCCGGCACACGCCGAGATTCTCGAAAGGGTGCGGCCAGGGCCCGGTCCCCACATTCTCACCGGGCCGGTCCACGTGCGCGGCGCCATGCCCGGCGACGTGCTCGAAGTCCGTATCCGATCGATCGAGCTCACGGCCGACTGGGGCTGGAACGTGATCCGGCCGCTGCGTGGCACCCTGCCCGAGGACTTCCCCCGGTTCGAGAAGCGGATCATCCCGATAGACCGCGCGCGCATGGTGGCGCCGCTCCCCTGGGGACCGGAGATACCGCTGCAACCGTTCTTCGGAATCCTGGCCACTGCGCCACGCCCCGAGTACGGGCGCCTCTCCACGGTGGAGCCACGCGAATTCGGCGGCAACGTCGATTGCAAGGAGTTCGTTCCGGGCACTTCGGTATTTCTGCCGGTGTTCGTTCCGGGGGCGAACCTGTCGGCCGGCGACGGGCACGCGGTGCAGGGCGACGGGGAAGTCTGTTTGACCGCGCTCGAGACCTGCCTGAAGGGCACCTTCGAGCTGATCCTGCACAAGAACGCCGGCCTGGCGATGCCGCGGGCGATCACGCCGACCCACTACGTGACGATCGGCCTGAACGAGGACCTGGACGATGCCGCCCGGCAGGCGCTGCGCGAGATGATCGCCTGGCTCGTGCAGATGCAGGGATGGGAGCCGTCGGAAGCCTACGTCTTCTGCAGCCTCGCCTGCGATCTGCATGTCACGCAACTCGTCGACGGCAACAAGGGCATCCATGCCATGGTCAGGCGCGAGCTTCTGCTTGCGCCCGGCGGCAAGGCCGGGGTGCCGGCATGAAGTTCGGAGGCGCACAGCCGGCACCGGCGCGCGTGGAGGACCGCGCGCTGCTCACGGGGCAGGGCCGCTACACCGACGACCTGCAGATCGAAGGTCAGGCCCACGCCGCCTTCGCGCGCGCTCAACTCGCTCATGCACGGATCCTGAGCATCGACACGTCGGCGGCCGAGGCGATGCCCGGCGTGCTCGGGGTCTTCACTGGCGCTCGATTGCGCGATGCCGGGCTGGGTGCCATCGAGACTTTCGTACGCATGCCGGGGCGCAACGGCGAACCGATGTTCGCGCCTGGTATCCCGGTGCTTGCGATGGAGCGCGTCCGCTACGTCGGTGAGCCGGTCGTGATGGTGGTGGCCGAGACCGCCTTGCAGGCGCTGGACGCCGCAGAGGCCGTGTTCGTCGAATACGACGAGCTCCCGGCGGCGGCATCGATCGAACGGGCGCTCGCGCCCGAAGCGCCCGTCCTGTGGGACGGCGCACCGGGCAACCTTGCCCTCGACTGGGGCCACGGCGATGCCGGGCTTGTCGAGGCCGCCATGGCGCGCGCGGCGCACATCGTGCGAGTGCGCCTGCTCGATCCGCCGGTGGCGCCGACCGCGCTCGAGCCCCGCGCCGCGATCGCGAGCTGGGAAGACGAGCGCTACACGTTGATCGCGCCCACGCAAGGGGTCTCCGTCGT
>CALLYQ010000471.1 GCA_937858875.1 uncultured Lautropia sp.
AGAGTTCCGCACACTGACCCCCGGGGCGGTCGAGAATGTCGACGACGTGCGCTTTGATGTCGAGCAGACCCAACTCGAAAACGGCAAACAAACCGCATGGCCCCGCGCCGATGACGACGCAATCCGTCTCGATGGTTTGAAGGATCGCAGGTGCGGCTTGATCTTGCGGGCTCATCGCCTCTCGTCTCCGTCAATTGGCGCTAAAGCTGGGTGCGCTCAGAATTGCTTGGCAGGCACACGCACGACCAAGCCGTCGATATCTGCGGTAACGCGGATCTGGCAGCTCAAGCGGCTCTCCTCGCGCACGTCGAAGGCGAAGTCGAGCATGTCCTCTTCCATATCGGACGGTTTACCGGTTTTCTCGCGCCATGGCTCGTCGACGTAGACATGGCAGGTCGCACACGACAGGCAGCCGCCGCAGACGCCTTCGATGGCCGTGATGCCGTCGAATACGGCGGCCATCATCAGCGTGTTGCCCGGTTGTACGTCGAGTACCGTCTCGCTGCCGTCGTCGGCGATGAATCTGACTTCTGCCATGGCGTTCAGAACATGTCGAAGTATTCGCGCTGCTCCCAGTCGGTGACCTCCGACTCGAAGCGCGCGATCTCGGCGCGCTTGATGCGCATGTACCAGTCGATCACCTGCGGGCCGAAGGCCTCGACCAGCTCGGTATCGTCGTGCAGCGCGCCCAGCGCCTCCTCGAGGCTGCGCGGCAGCAAGGCGGCCGGCGCCTCGTAGGGCTTGTCGGCAGACGGCCCGGGCTCGAGCCGGCGTGTCATGCCGTCGAGGCCGGCGTGAATCTGCGAGGCGAAATACAGGTACGGGTTGGCCGCCGGTTCGCCGACCCGGTTCTCGAGCCGCGTGCCGGGGTCGCCGGCCCCGCCGATCACACGCACCATTGCGCCGCGGTTGTCGAAGCCCCAGGTCGCACGATCGGGCGCCAGCGAATTGGGCCGGAAGCGCCGATAGCCATTGATCGTCGGCGTGGCAAAGGCTGCCGCTGCGCGCGCGTGCGTGAGCAGGCCGGCGAGGAAGTGCCGCGCGGTATCGCTCAGACCGTTGGCGTCCCAGTGGCCTTCGCCCGCGAGCCCGTCGCCCGCGAGCGCGGCGCCCGCGAGCGCGGCGCCCGCGAAGGCGTTTCGCCCGTCCTCGCGCGCGACCAGTGACTGGTGCAGGTGCCATCCCGAGGACATCACGCCCGGCAGCTTCGGCCGGCACATGAAGCTCGCGTGGTAGCCGTGCCGGCGCAGGATCTGCTTGGTCGCGCTCCGGAACAGGATCATCGCGTCGGCGGGTTCGAGGCCGATCCCTGCACCAAAGACGAACTCGACCTGGCTGGGACCGAGCTCGATCTCGATCGAGCGCAACGGCAGTCCGAGCGCCTGCAGCGGCGCGCGCAGCAGTTCGATGACCGGTTCGAGCTGGTCGTAGCGCTGTTCGGACAAC
This sequence comes from uncultured Lautropia sp., assembly GCA_937858875.1. GTDB lineage: Bacteria > Pseudomonadota > Gammaproteobacteria > Burkholderiales > Burkholderiaceae_E > Zeimonas. The sequence goes on from CALLYQ010000471.1 coordinate 1,447, forward strand.
AGCCGGTAGCCGGTGTTCAGCAGGCTCACGCTTGGCGGCTCGCCGGGCCAGCCGGCCGCCTCAGGCGCGATGCGCGGCTCGTCGATCCGGTAGACGTGGAACTCGACTTCAAGGCCGACCTTGTAGTCGTAGCCGGCCGCCGCGAGCCGCGCCAGCGCCTGGCGATAGATACCGCGCGTATCGAAGGGCACCGGCCGGCCGTCGACGAAGTAGGCGTCGCAGAGGATCCAGCCGCTGCGCGGACTCCAGGGCAGAAGCCGGAAGGTCTGCGGATCGCCGACGAGCAGCACATCGGCCGCGCCCTCGAACTCGCGGCTGCCGAAGCCTGCGCCCGGCGTGAAGACCGGCCATGCGGTACGGTCGGAGCTGTCCTTCAGCAGTGTGGTGCCGACCAGGCCCAGACCGGCCTGCATTGCGATCGCTGCTTCGGCGGCGACCAGCGTCTTGCCGCGCAGCAGCCCGTGCTGGTCGGCGAACACGAAACGTACGAGCTCCAGACCTTCGGCACGGATCCGCTCGATCACCTGCGCGGCGGCGGCCGCCTGCGTCTCATCGCGCAGCCCGTGACGGTCGACGAAGGGCCGTCGTCTGCCCTGCGCAGCGCTCATCGAGGGTCTCCAGGTTCCGTCGCTGCGCTCCAGGATGCGCGGCCGCGACGCCGCGCATCGAGCTCGGCACCGAAGGCCCGCAGTTCGTCGACGCCACCGCCCGGACCGACCGCATCGACGATGAGCGGGCCGCGAACCATGCCCGCTTCGGAGGCCTGCAGGCACATCGGCGGCGTGCCGCCCTGCTCGACCTGGTCAATCGCCTTCAGCAGCATGCGCCGGTAGGCCATGATCGCCTTGTCGGTCGTTCCCAGGTGCTCGCGCGTTCGGTCCTGGATCGGTCCCTGCGACTCGCAGGCCCACTGATCGTGCACGTTGATGTCGCTGCCCATGCCGGTGTAGGTCTGCGTCGACTGTTCGCGCGGATCGAATCCGTACTGGTTGTCGCGGCCGACGCGCGGCCGGTAGTCGGGCAACTCGTGCAGCTTCAGCCGCTGCGCGCGCATCAGCGCCTTGTCGATCGGTGCGCCGAAGCTCGTGAACAACGCATACCAGTAGTTGTTGCAGTCATCGACCGGCACGTGGAACTGCGTGATCGTCATCTCGTCGGACAGCGGAATCGCAAAAGCCTGCGGGAACACCTGGTTCGTCATCCGCACGTGCGTGGCGCTGTCGCTGATGCGCCGCAAGGCGGTCAGTTGAAGGCCGTGCGGCACCGGCTCGACGAAGATCTCGGGGCGATGGTATTCGCGCAGCAGCTTCGTCATCGGCATGTTGCCCGATTCGCTCGATGCGCCTCGGAACTGCCGCCCGTAGCTCGCCTCGCCGGGCGTCTCGTCCTCGAAGAAGCGGTGCAGGAACGAGGCATGCGCCGGGTCGATCCCGACCTCGAGCGACTGCAGCCAGTTGCAGGCCCACAGTCCCTTGAACGCGAACACGTGGCTGTCGGGCGCGACGAAGCAGTCGAGCTGCGGAAAGGCCGGCGGGTCGCCATCGCCGAGCCAGGCCCAGAGCACGCCGGCACGTTCGGTGACCGGACAGGCGCGCTGGCGCACGCGATCGCAGAGCCGGCTGCCTTCCGGTTCGCCGGGCGTGTCGAGGCAACGGCCCTGCACGTCGAACAGCCAGCCGTGGAACGAGCAGCGCAGGCCGCCGTCTTCGAGCCGGCCGTAGGCGAGGTCCGCGCCGCGGTGCGGGCAGTCGCGATCGAGCAGACCCCAGCGGCCGCGCTCGTCGCGAAACAGCACGAAGTCCTCGCCGAGCAGGCGCACCGCACGCATCGGCCGCGAGCCGACGCGCTCGTCGTCGAACTCCTCGGCCAGCGCCACCGGCTGCCAGTAGCGGCGCAGCAGGTGTCCGGCCGGCTGCCCTGGTCCGACCCTGGTGAGCCGGTCGTTCTGTTCGCGTGACATCATGGCTGTCGTCTCCCCACTGTCCTTGCGGCAGCTCTCGTTGCCCGAGCCTGGACGCTGGCGCCTCCGTCAGCGGCCGCCGCCCCCGGATTCTGCCTGATCGGTCCCCGCAGTCCAGCCGGGCCCGCATACTGCAGCTGCCGCTCGGGGTAGACTCGAAACGCGCATCCGCCGCAAGGGCGCGGCGCCCCCGCACGAAGGACTTTTCCATGACGGCTATCGGTTCCGGGACCTCCACGGCCGGCTCGCGACTGTCGTCGCTCGTCGACGACGGCGCGCTGCTGGCAGCCATGCTGCGATACGAGGCCGCGCTCGCCCGGGCGCTGGCCGATTGCGGATTGGCACCGCGCGCCGCCGCCGACGCGATCGGCCGGGTCTGCGAAAGCCTGGCCCAAGACTCGCAGGCCACGAGGGAAAGCTTCGATGCCACGGTGCCGTCCGCGCATCAGCCCGCTCACCCGCCCCCGCCGGACAGCGAAGCGCCGGGCACAGCTTTCGTGCGGCGCCTGACGGAGCTCGTGGCCGCCGCGGACACCAACGCGGCGCGCTTCGTTCACTTCGGCGCCTCGAACGTCGACCTGATCGACACCGCAACGATGCTGGTGGCGCGCGCCGGAGCACGCGAGCTCGACACGATGCTCGCCGAGCTCGGCGATGCGCTGGCCGCGCTCGCAGACCGGCACCGCGACACGCTGGTCCCGGTTCCTCCATCCGCGTCATCGCCGTCGACTGCTCAGGCAGCGTCATCGATCAGCCTGGGCTGGCGAGCGGCTGGCTGGCTCGACCAGCTTGCGCGCACGCGCCGCCTGCTCGAACGCACGCTCGAGGAGCAGGCAGCGCTGCAGTTCGGCGGCGTCGACGGCGCGCTTGCCGAAATGGGCGAGGCCGCGCCGCAACTGACGCGGGCGCTTGCCGAAGGGCTGTCGCTGCCTGCGGCGTCGATCAGCTGGCACGGCGCGCGCGACCGCATCGCACGAATCGGTGCCGAGCTCGCGATGGTCTGCGGTGCGATGGTTCGCGTCGAGCGCGAGTTGCCGCAGTCGGCCCTGCCGGGGGCCGACGCGGCGCCGGCCCTGGCCGCCGCACAGCGGGCTCCGGTCCTGGCCGGCACGCTGCTGGCCGAGCTGGCCCCGGAACGCGAACCCATGGCGGCCCCCGCTCCGCAGGCTGATCCGGCACGCGTGCTGCGCGAACTGTTCGAGGCGGCCGGCAGTTCTGTCGAGGCGATCCGCGCGATGATCAGCGAGCTGCCGGTGAAAGGCGCGTCTGTGCTCGAAACGGGGGCCGACCGGTCGGCAGCGAGCGCCCAAGGGCTGGTCGGTGCCACTGCGATGCTCGATGCCGTGCTCGATGATTGGGACGCGCAGCGCAGCGAAACCACGGGTTAGCGTTAACGCCGCCCTTACCGGCTGCGGATTCGCAGGGCCGCGCCGTTGCCGGCGCACACTGGCAGCAGGCCGAGCCCGCACGGCTCGGCCCGCCGGTCCTCAAGGCACAACCCGGCGGATCGTTTGATTACCGGAATCGGCCACGATCAGGTGGCCGTTTGTATCCAGCGCCAGGCCGTACGGCGCGCTGAACCGGGCAGTGGTCCCGGCGCCGTCGGCCATGCCTGAGGGGTCCGCGCCCGCAACGGTGCTGACGATCCCGGTCGACGTGATCTTGCGAACCTTGTTGCCGAACGTGTCGGCGACATAGATCTTGCCGTGCTGGTCGACGACGAGTCCGAAGGGGTGGTGGAAGGTCGCCGTCGCCGCTGGCCCGTTGACGGCACCCGCCGCGCCCGTTCCCGCGACCGTCGTAACCTCGCCGGCCGGCGTGATCTTGCGGATCTTGTTGTTGTTCGTGTCCGCGACGTACACGTTGTCGTGCGCGTCCACCGCCAGCCCACCCGGCGACCAGAACTGCGCTGCCGCGCCCACGCCGTCGAGCCAGCCCATCGTGCCGCCGGCGAGAGTCGACACCACGCCCTTCGGGTCGATCCTGCGAATGCGATGATGGGTCTGGTCGGCAACGTAGAGGTTGTCGCCGCTATCGATCGCGATGCCGAACATCCACCCGAACGTGGCCAACGTGCCAACGCCATCGGTGTTTCCGATGATCCCCGAGCCCGCGAAAGTGCTGACCGCGCCAGCGGGCGTGATCTTGCGGATCCGGTAGTTGTTCCGGTCGACCACGTACAGGTTGTCGTTGCTGTCGATCGCGATGCCTGCGGGGAATGCGAACCGGGCCGCGATCCCGACATCGTCGGCCCAGCCGTGAATGCCCTCGCCGGCGAACGTCGTGACGACGCCGGCGGGCGTGATGCGCCGGATGCGACTACCGTTGAGATCGGACACGAAGAGGTCGCCGCTCGAGTTCCGGGCGACGCCGAGGGGCATATTGAATGTGGCGGCCGCACCGGTGCCGTCGGTTCCTCCCGCCACGCCCGGCGTGCCGGCGAAGGTCGTGACCTGGGCGACGGACTGGCACGCTACCGTCACCGAGTTGAACACGTTCGCCGGCATCGTGCCGCTGCCCTGGGTGACGGTGCACTGCCTGTCGGCAGGCTGGCTGTGCACGGTGATCGCATAGGCGGCACCGGCGGGCATGGCCGTGGGCATCGTGAAGCTCGCCGCGTTGGCCGCCACGCTGAGCAGATCGCCGCCGTTGTTGGCGAGCACCAGGCCGCTGAAGTCGACACCGGTGAGCGAGCCGCCCAGCGTGAACCCGGTGGGCGCGCAGGTGACGACGAGGTGACCGACGGCCGCGCTGCCCATCGTGCCGGTGCCGTTTGCCACGGTGCAGGTCAGCCCGGCAGGCTGAGTCTGCACGAGCACGGCGTAGGCGGCGCCTTCGGCGACCGGCGAGGGCAGCGTGAAGCTCGTCGCGCCCGGCGGGACGGCAAGCTGATTGGCGCCGTCGCCCAGCACCAGGCCGGAGGCGGTCAGCCCGCTGACCGTGCCGCCGATCGAATGGGCATCGGGCGCGCAGCTGACGGTGATGTCGCTTACGTCCGACGCGCCCATCGTGCCGCTGCCATTGCCGACGCTGCAGGTCAGCCCCGCAGGCTGCGACTGCACGACCACGGCGTAGGGCGCATCGAAGTGCACGCTGCCGGGCATCGTGAACACTGTCGCGCCGGCGGGCACGGCGAGCGTGTCGCTGCCGTTGGCGAGCACCAGACCTTCTGCCATCAGGCCGCCGATGGTGCCGCCCACTTGGCGGGCGGGTGCCGCGCAGGTGACCGTGACGCCGGTCACCTCGGCATTGCCCATCGTGCCCAGGCCGTTGGCCACGGCGCAGCTCTGGCCCTCGGGCTGCTGCTGCACGATGACCTCGTAGCTGCTGCCAGCGGCCACCGGCGTGGGCAGTGCGAAGGCAGTGGCGCCAGCCGCGACCGACAGCGTGTCGCTGCCGCTGGCCAGCACGAGCCCCGAAGCGCTCAGTCCCGCGATCGAGCCACCCACCTGGTACGCCTCTGCGGCACAGGTGACGACGACGTTGGCGATGTCGGCCTGCGCAACGGTGCCGCTGCCGTTGGCAATGCTGCAGGTCTGGCCTGCGGGCTGCGCGTCGACGGTCAGCGCGTACTCGGTGCCCGACGCCAGCTGGGCCGGCATCGTGAAGCTCGTGCTGCCGGCGGGCAGGCTGACCGTCTGGGCGCCGTCGGTCAGCACCAGGCCGTCGGCGGCCAAGCCGCTGACGGTGCCGCCCAGGGTGTAGGCCGAAACGGCCGGGGGGTCGCCGTCGCCGCTGCCGCAGCCGGCGACAACGAGGGAAATGGCGAACAACAGGGGCCGGAGTCGGATCGTGGTTTCCATGGAATTCGTAGAGGAGTGTGCCTGGTCAGCGTAGGCGAGCCTGGCCGGTGCCGATCCAACGAGAAGCTCCGGAATCCGGCCCTTATTTCCGGTCGTGCGGCCTGCCACCGCGGGCCTGCCACCGCGCATCGTGCAATCGGTCGCTGCACTGCTGCGAGGTCGCAGGCATACTGCCCGGCTGCGGAGTTAGGAGACAGCCCATGCCATTCATCGAACGCGACGGCGCCCGCCTGCACTGGCGCCTCGATGGCCATCCCGAGCGCGCCGCATTGGTGCTCGTCAATTCCCTGGGCACCGACATGGCGCTGTGGCAACCGGTGCTGCCCGAACTTCTGCGGCATTTCCTCGTGCTGCGGCTCGACAAGCGCGGCCATGGCGTCTCGCAGGCGAGCCCCGGCGACTACTCGATCGAACTGCTGGCGCGCGACGTGCTCGCCGCGATGGATGCGGCCGGTGTCCGCAAGGCGCACTTCTGCGGCGTGTCGATCGGCGGAATGATCGGCCTCTGGCTGGCCGCCAACGCCGGCGGGCGCTTCGAACGCTTCGTTCTGTCCAACACCACGGCGAAGACCGCGCCCGAAGGCTTCGCCGACAGGATCGCGAAAGTCCGCGAAACCGGCATGGCCGGCATCGCCGACACGGTCCTCGGCCGTTTCTTCACGCCCGCCTTCGTCGAACGCGCCGACGAGAACTTCCACACGGTGCGACGCACGCTGCTGCAGGTCGATCCGGTCGGCTACATCGGCTGCTGCGCGGCGATCCGCGACATGGACCTGCGGCCCGAACTGCTGCGCATCGACGCCCCGGTGCTGGTCGTGACCGGCCGCGACGACCAGTCGCTGCCGCCTGCGATGGGGGAGGCGGTCGCCGCCGGCATTCGCGGTGCGCGCGTCGTCGAGCTGCCGTTCGCGCACATTCCGCATTTCGAGGCGCCGGAGCGTTTCGTCGAGCTGCTGACCGATTTCTGCCTGTCCGGAGCAGCCCCGCAAACGACTGGCCGGATTTCCTGAGCCGAAAGCGTCTCGACAGGAACGCGGACCCGATGCGAATCCTCGAAATCCTCGCGAAGTTCGCCGCGCTGTTCGCCGGCACCGCGCTGATGCTCGTTGCCGCAGTCGTCTGCGGCAGCATCTTCTCGCGCCAGTTCTTCGGTGCGGCGCTGCTCGGCGACTTCGAGCTGGTGCAGTTCGGCATGGCCTTCTCGGTCGCTTCGTTCCTGCCGCTGTGCCAGCTGCGACGCGGCAACATCATCGTCGACTTCTTCACGCTGCGCGCCAGTCCGCGCACCCGCAGCCTGCTCGACCGCGCCGGCTGCCTGCTGCTCGCCGGGATGTGCTCGCTGCTGGCCTGGCGCTCGCTGCTCGGCGGCCTCAGCGCGCGCGAGTACCACTCGGTGACGATGCTGCTGCAGTTGCCCGAGTGGATCGCTTTCACGGCGATGGTGCCGCCGCTGATCCTGACCGCGGTCATCGCGCTGGCCCAGGCCTTCGGGCCGACGCCCTCAGCCGACGACGACCAGCCCGGCATCGCGCCGGCGAACGAGACCCGGAAACCCTGAATGGACCCGATCACGCTGTGCCTGCTGATCTTCGGCATCATGCTCGCGCTGATGGTCGTGCGCGTGCCGATCGCCGTGGCGATGTTCGTCGCCGGCACGGCCGGCTACCTGCTGCAGGCCGGCTGGCTGCCCTACGCGAACTTCCTGAAGACGCAGACCTATTCGCGCTTCTCGAACTACGACCTGTCGGTGATCCCGCTGTTCCTGCTGATGGGACAGTTCGCCACGCACGGCGGGCTGTCGCGAGCGCTGTTCGCATTCGCCAACGCGATGATGTCGCGCGTGCGCGGCGGCATGGCGATGGCCGCGGTGATCGCCTGTGCGGCCTTCGGCGCCGTCTGCGGCTCGTCGGTCGCGACCGCGGCCACTGTCTCGTCGGTCGCGCTGCCGGAGATGGCGCGGCACGGCTATTCGGGCCGGCTGACGACGGCCACGCTGGCCGCCGGCGGCACGATGGGCATCATGATCCCGCCGTCGGTGATCCTGATCATCTACGCGATCCTGACCGAGCAGAACATCGCCAAGCTGTTCGCCGCGGCGACGATCCCGGGGCTGATCGCGATGCTCGGCTACCTGGTCGCGATCGCCGTCTACGTCCGCCTGGTGCCGGGCCACGCGCCCGAGAAGGTCGTCGTCGAGCGCATCGACGCGCGCGACGCGATCCTCGGCCTGGGGCCGATCCTGGTGATCTTCCTGCTGGTCTTCGGCGGCATCTACGGCGGCATTTTCACGCCGACCGAGGGCGCGGCGGTCGGCGCCGTGTCGACGCTGGTGCTGGCGCTGGCGCGCGGCGAGCTGACCAGGGCCAAGCTGGCCACCAGCTTCTACCAGGCCGCCGAAAGCTCGGCGATGATCTTCCTGATCTTCATCGGCGCCGACGTGATGAACTCGGCGCTGGCGCTGACCCAGGTGCCGAACCAGCTCGCGCAGGCGGTCGGCGCGTCGGGCTGGCCGCCGCTGGTGATCGTCGCCTCGATCCTCGTGTTCTACGTGATCCTCGGCTGCGTGATGGACGAGCTGTCGATGATCCTGCTGACGATCCCGATCTTCTTCCCGATGATCATGGGGCTCGACCTGTGGGGCCTCGATCCGACCGGCAAGGCGATCTGGTTCGGCGTGCTGATCCTGATGGTCGTCGGCATCGGGCTGATCGCGCCGCCGGTGGGCCTGAACGTCTACATCGTCAACGGCTTGGCCAAGGGGGTGCCGATCGCCGAGACTTACCGCGGCGTCGTACCATTCCTGATCAGCGACTTCATCCGCACGATCATCCTGCTGTTCGTGCCCTCGCTGTCCCTGTTCCTGCTCCGATTCATGGATTGAAACGATGAAGCACCTGTTGCCCCGGCAGGCATTCGAATTCGTGCAGGCGAATCCGGACGCGCTGTTCGTCGACTGCCGCAGCGACGCCGAGTA
>CALLYQ010000472.1 GCA_937858875.1 uncultured Lautropia sp.
GAATGGGTGACCGGATCAGATCGGAATCCCCGACCGGATCACCCCGGAACGCGCATCGTTGACGTGGCATTCGACTCCGTCCGCGATGCAACGTCGGATGAAATCGTCCCTCTGGAACAGCTGCAAAGCCGCGAGCCCGGCCAAGAATGGAACCCGCAGTCTTCCGGAATCGAGATCAAGGCAAAGGCTGCCCGGACCCTGGAGCGTCTATGGAAGGCGCTGTCACCTATCGCGTCGGGCGCCACTCCGCCGGGGGACGACGCCGGGTCTGGGGATGCATCTCCAAAGAAACTCGCGCCGCCCCTGAACCTCATTCTCTACGGCCCGCCCGGGACCGGGAAGACTTACCGCCTCAAGAACGATTACCTGCCGCGATACCAGGACGAGGCCGTTGATCGCTTCGAGTTCGTGACGTTTCATCAGAGCTACGCGTACGAGGACTTCGTCGAGGGCATTCGACCTGTCACAGAGAACGGCGCCGTCATCTACGAGGTGCGGCCAGGGGTGTTGAAGCGGCTTTGCAATCGGGCCCGGCGCGCGCCGGACAAGCGGTTCGCCCTCTTCATCGACGAGATCAATCGCGGAAACGTCGCCAAGGTCTTCGGCGAGCTGATCACGCTGGTCGAAGTTGACAAGCGCATCCGCACCGATGCCTCGGGAAACCGCTTGGCGAGCTGCAAGGGCCTGGAAGTGACGCTCCCTTACTCCGGTGAGCGTTTTGGTGTGCCCGCGAACGTCGACGTGATCGGCACAATGAACACCGCAGACCGCTCGATCGCTTTGCTCGACAGCGCCTTACGGCGCCGGTTCCGGTTCGAGGAACTCACGCCGAAGCCGGAACTGCTTGAGTCGATCGATGACAGCGAGGGCAACGCTATCGACCTGCGTCAGCTCCTGCAGGCCATGAATGCCCGCCTGTCCCGCCTGCTGCATCGCGACCAGACCCTTGGCCACAGCTACTTCTACCATGTGAAGTCCTTCGACGAGCTGCGCCGTGTATTTGCGCGGGAGATACTGCCCTTCCTGCAGGAAGCGTTCTACGACGACTGGCGGCAAATCCGATACGTCCTCGCCGACCAGGCCGTGGAGGAGGAGCTGCAATTGGTCCGGGCGCGCGCGCAGAGTGCTGCCGTGCTCTTTCCAAAGGCGGACCCGACCGAAATCGGGGACGGCGAGGCGTTCGAGATCATTCGGGAAGACGAGATCACACCGGACGCAATCCGCAAGATCTACGAGCCGCCGGAATGAGGCGCCTGACCGTCCGAGAAAGGGAGGGTGTCAGCATCGGTTCGGGTGGCGATATCAGCGAGCACGAGGCAGAAGGTATCGCGAAACTCGCCGGACGTCTGCCAGCGGGCACCCTCGCGTGGGGCCACCGCACGCTGAAGTTCGGGCCGTTCTGCGGGGTCCTGCAAACCGATCAGTTGGCGATCGAGGTGCTTCCCAAGATCGACCATGGCAGCGATAGCAGCGAAGACATGCGGGGCCTGCTGGTGGCCATGCTTGCGCGCGCAGGTGAGCTTGGGTCGAAGCGGGTTGGCGATGCGGGCCTGGCTCAGCAGCACAGCCACCTCCTCGACATCTTCATCGAGGATTTCTGCGGCCAAGTGAAATCCGCGCTCCGAGGTGGGGCCATTGCCCGGTACTCAGAGAAGACGGAGAACCTCAACGCCATCCGTGGACGGCTCGAGCTGACCGAGCACCTGCGCGCGAACGCCTTCGATCGTTCTCATCTGCTCTGTCGTTTCGACGAGCGCAGCATCGACAATCCCTACAATCAGGCACTGAAGGGCGTCCGTCGAAGTCTCCTCGGATTCGCGCTGAGCCCAAGGACCCGGGCGATTGTTGCGGCGTTCCTCCATCGCTTTGACGAAGTGACCGATCGTAGGGTCAGGGCTCGCGACGTCGGCGCCCTGCGGTTTGATCGTACCATCCGACACTGGGAGCCGGTGTTTGCGCGGGCCCACTGGCTGCTGTCAGGCCTATACCCGGATGTTCGCACCGGCGACGCAGCTGGTTCGGCCCTGCTGTTCAACATGGAAAAGCTCTTCGAGACGGTGCTTGGGCTGCGCCTCCGGCATGCCTGTCAGACGCACATGGGTGGTCGCATCTCGGTCGCACTGCAGGGCCCTTTGAAGAACCTGGCCGCCTCGGGATTCCAGATGCGGCCTGACATCACCATTCAGAGCGGGGAAGAATGCATCGCCATCTTCGATGCAAAGTGGAAACGCCTCGATCTCGCCGAACCGAACTCGGGCGTCTCGAGCGTCGACGCGTATCAGATGAACGCCTACGCCAGTCGCTACCGCTGTAAGCGACTCGCGCTCGTTTACCCGGCCTCGAGGGACTGCCCGCCAGGAAGGATCACCGAGTTGGTGCTCATGACCGAAGAGCGGCCGGTACTGGATGTCGTCGCGGTCGATGTTCGAGAGCTCACCTTTGGCAGCGGGATCCCGGCTGGCATCGATGGGATGATCCCGGTCAATCGGCACTGGAAGCAAGGCTCATCGCTGGTACCGATTTACGAAGTGGCATGAAGGACTTCGGCCCCTCTTGCTTCCACAGTGCTTCCACGAGCGTTGGAAACGCAAACGCCGCCCCGGAGGGCGGCGCATAAGCGTTTGATAACGCGTAAGAATTTGGTTGCGGGGACAGGATTTGAACCTGTGACCTTCAG
>CALLYQ010000473.1 GCA_937858875.1 uncultured Lautropia sp.
TTGGCGCAACGACTTCGCTTCGCATTGACTTCGTGGTTTTCAAGATGGTTGCTGTTTCTTCGAAATCGAAGGCTGCGGCCGGCAAACCGACCGCTCGGACCCCTGATGGTAACGATCCTTACGGATGTAAGGTTTTCGCCTGTCCCGTTCCCGAAACGCATGCCGATCGAATGTCGCTATGCTGGTGGATTCGAAGCACAATTCGAGGCGGAAAGACGGTCGGACCCGGCTGAGCGCTGGAGGGGCAAGGCATGATGACTACCCACATCCGCATCCACGGACTGGTCCAGGGTGTCGGTTTTCGCGCGTCGCTCGCGCTCGAGGCGAGGCGACGCGGGCTGGCGGGCTGGGTGCGCAACCGTCGCGACGGCACGGTCGAGGCACTGATCGCCGGTGCCGCGACCGAGGTCGATGCGCTCGTTGCCTGGGCACGGCAGGGGCCGCCGGCTGCGTCGGTCTCGCGAATCGAAGTAGATACCGATCGCGAGGTGCTCGACGCCTTCGATCCCCGCGCATCCGGCGGCAGTTTCGAGCAGCGCCCGACCGCGTGAATCGCTGCGCCGGTCGGCGCAGCGATGGCCTCTGCCTTGTTTCGCCGTGGTCGGCGAGATGTCCGGTGAGCGATCGCTATCTGGCCGCCGCGACTTTCCCCGGCTCCGGGGCCCGGTCGGCGCGCACCAGCTCGATGCCGGGCGGCGGCTCCGCCGGCTCGCGCTGCGGACCGCAGCCACCATCTTCGAGCATCGGCAGCAGTGCCGGAGCGAGCGACTTCAGCAACTGCGTGGGCAGGGCGCTGGTGAAGCGGTAGTTGGCCGCGTACGGTTCGCTGACGTAGGCCATCACCGTGCCGAAGTAGCGATCGCCGATCACGAAGGCGAAGCTGGCCGTGCGGTTCACGACACGCGAAGAAATCAGCTGGCCGCCGCGCCCGTGCACGTCGTGGCGATGGTCGCCGGTACCTGTCTTGCCGCCGATCTCGACCGGCGTGCCGTCGGCGGTCTTCAGCACGCCGCCGAGGCGGCGCGCCGTCCCGTTCTCGACGACGTCGACGAGCGCACGCCGCACCGTATCGGCGACTTCGGCGGGCAGCACCCGCCCGGACGGCAACGCGCGATTGCCGACGTGCGTCTCGTAGGGCGTGTCGCGCGCGAACACGATCGAGTCGACCCGCGAGATCGGCAGGCGAAGGCCACCGTTGGCGATGATGCCCATCAACTCGGCGAGCGCCGCCGGGCGATCGCCGGAGGCACCCAGCGAGCTGGCGTACGACGGCGTCAGCGATTCGAACGGATAGCCGAGCCGGCGCCAGCTGCGATGGATCTCGCGAAACGCCTCGACCTCGAGCATGTTGCGGATGCGCAGGTCCTGTGCCTGCTTGTTGCGCGTCTTGAAGAGCCAGCCGTAGACCTGCTGGCGTTCCTGCGTACTGGCCGCGAGCACTTCGCCGAAGCGGGCTTCGGGATGCTGGCGCAGGAAGGCGACCAGCCACAGCTCGAGCGGATGCACGCCGGCGACATAACCGCGGTCGGCGAGCGACAGGCTGTCGGCGCCGTAGCGCTCGGACAGCGAATCGGCGAGTCCCGAAGAGACGCCCGGGCCGTCGAGCCGGCGGTCGAGGAACTCGGCCAGTTCGCCGGCGCCGGTCCGGGGTTCGATGCCGTGGAACACGCTGGCAAGCCGCGCCGGCGACGGCCGCACGCTGGCGAGCAGCAGTTCCTCGGCCTGTTGCGGCGAGCGGCCGCGGTACTTGCGCCAGAAGCGCGACAGGAACTCGCGGCCCTCGTGGTCGGCGAAGCGGGCGAGGTAGGCCTGGCGCGCCGGGTCGTCGCGATCGGCCAGGATCGTCGGGCTCGAGTCCGACGCATTGAACATCTGGTAGTGGACGATGTCGCGCATCATCCGGATGAACGGCAGGTTCACCGAGTTCCTCAGCGCTTCGGTCACGGTGACGGTACGGCCGTCGTCGCGTGCGTCGAAGTTGCGGAAGCGATGCAGGCCGCCGCCGGTGAAGAAGCTCTCGGCAGGGCTCGCCGAATAGCGTCGCGCCATCGCGGCATCAAGCATCGCCGGCAGGCCGCGGTCGCTCGCTTGCATCAAATGGGACTTCGCCCAGCGCCCGAGCGCGTCGCCGTCGGCGACCTCGGCCGCCGCCAACTCGGCCGGGGTCGCGTCGGCCCAGCGCCGGTGCAGTTCGGCGACGATCTCGAGATAGCTGACCAGCGTGCGCAGCTTGGCTGTCGATCCGAGATCGAGGCGGGCGCCGTCGTTGATGTCGAAGGGCTGGTCGTGGTTGTCGGTCTGCACGCGCAGCAGGTTCGCGTGCGCACCGCGCTCGTAGAGCGTGAAGGCGAAGGTCAGCCGGCTCGGGTCGTCGTGCTCGCCGAGCAGCCGGAAGCCGTAGAGCCCGGCGGCGCGCGCGCCTTCGCGCGTCTTCAGGCTCTGCAGCACCTCGGTGGCGGCCCGCTGCGCGCGGCTGTCCAGTGTCGTGATCGCGCTGGCGTCGATCCGGTCGAGGTCGTAGTTCCGGCTCAGGCCGAGCAGCGAGGCCAGCCGGGCGCGCATCGCCGTCGGGGCCTTGCGGTCGACGAAGGACGATGCCCGCAGTTCTGCGGTGCCGGCTGCCTCGGCTGTGGCTGCTTCGTTGCGATCTTGCGCGCGCAGCGAAACGCGTAGCGCTGCATCTCGCAGCTCGGGGTCGATGATGCCGGCCTGCGCGAGGATGCGAAGGTGGCTGTCGGTCAACTCGGCAAGGTCGCCGCGGCCGTCGAGCAGGTAATGCGAGGGTCGGCGCTGCGCGACCATCAGCGACAGCGCCTGTTTGTAGGCGAGCGCACGGCGTGCGAGCAGGCCGCCGTCATCGCCGGGTTCAACGGCAGAGACGCGGTCATCGGACAGCAGCCGGTTGACCTCGTCGAAGTCGCGGCCGTACCAGGCGAACAGGCCGTCGCCGATGCCGTTGACTTCGCCGAAGCCGGGCCGCGCGGCCAGCGGCACGGTGTTCAGGTAGTCGGCGACGATCTCGCGCCGCCGCGGCCTCGTGTCCTCGCCGTACAGGTAGGCGCGCAGCGTTGCCGACGCCATCTGGCGCAGCTTCTCGACGGCCGACATCGTCCGGCCCTCGGGCGAATGGCGATATTTCTCGATCTGCGTCGCAAGCGTGCTGCCGCCGTGCGCCGAACGCCCGTCGTCGACCAGTTGCAGCGCCTGGTCGACGACGGCCTTCGCCAGCCGGTCCCATTCGATGGCCGGGTTGCGCGTCGGCCAGGCGTCGTCGAGCAGTTCACGGTTCTCGATGAACAGCAGCGTGCGCGCGAGCAACGGCGGCACCGCGTCGAAGTCCTCGTAGACGCGCTGCGGATAACGGGCCACGAAGATCGGTTCGGCCCGGCAGTCGAGCAGTTCGAGCCCGGCCTGGTTCTTCTCGCGATACGGCGGGAACAGGCCGTAGTCGACCAGTTCGACCATCGCCGGCGACATCCGTGCCTGGCCGGTGACCGCGTAGCCGTTGGCCTGGAGCCGCTCGATCATCGATGGCAGGCGGTGATAGCCGAATCGCTGGTCGTAGGGTCCGGCATCCGGATAGCGGATCGGGCTGCTCGAGCCGGGCTCGACGTCGAAGCGCAGGTCGGCGACATAACGGCTCAGCAGCCGGGCCTGCAGGCTCGAGCTGCGGATCTCTCCGGCCGCCCACCAGGCCGCGGCAACGGTCGCGCCAGCCGCCCCGATCGCGAGGCCGCCGACCATCAGGCGCGAGAGCCATTTCCGCGTGCGTACCAGCAATGACGAAGACAAGTGCGACCCGGCGATTCATGACTGGATCGCCCAACTTATCGTCGCCATCGCGGACTGGATACGCACGCGAGCAGGACTGCCCCGGGCGGCCGACGGACGGTCGCGGCAGCCCGGCGCGACGCGCTTTTACGACAGTCGCTACATCAGCCTTCGGCGCCGGCCAGCGAAGCCTTCAGCTGCAGGCGCCGAGCGTGCAGGATCGGCTCGGTGTAGCCCGACGGCTGGCGCGTGCCCTCGAAGACCAGGTCGCAGGCGGCCGCGAAGGCCTCGTCGTCGAAGCCGGGCGCCATCGGACGGTATCCGGGGTCGCCGCCATTCTGCTTGTCGACGACGCCAGCCATCCGCTTCATCACGTCCATGACCTGCTCCTTCGACACGATGCCGTGGTGCAGCCAGTTCGCGATGTGCTGCGACGAGATCCGGCAGGTCGCCCGGTCTTCCATCAGCGCGACGTCGTGGATGTCGAGCACTTTCGAGCAACCGACGCCCTGGTCGATCCAGCGAACGACGTAGCCGAGGATGCCTTGCGCATTGTTCTCGAGTTCGGCGGTCTTGTCGGCATCCGACCAGTTCGTGTCCTTCGCGACCGGAATCGTCAGGATGTCCTCGAGCTTCGCGCGGCGCCCGCCCGCGGCGATCTCGGCCTGGCGTGCCGGCACGTCCACGCGGTGGTAGTGCGTCGCGTGCAGCGTCGCGGCGGTCGGGCTCGGCACCCATGCGCAGTTGGCGCCGGCCTGCGGATGGCCGATCTTCTGCTCGAGCATCGCGGCCATCAGGTCCGGCATCGCCCACATCCCCTTGCCGATCTGCGCGCGTCCGGTCAGTCCGCAGGCCAGGCCGACGTCGACGTTGGCCAGTTCGTAGGCGGCGATCCACGGCTGCGACTTCATGTCGGCCTTGCGCACCATCGCGCCGGCCTCCATCGACGTGTGGATCTCGTCGCCGGTGCGGTCGAGGAAGCCGGTGTTGATGAAGGCCACGCGCGACTTCGCGGCGCGGATGCATTCCTTCAGGTTGACCGTCGTGCGCCGCTCCTCGTCCATGATGCCGAGCTTGACCGTGTTCGCCGGCAGGCCGAGCACCTGCTCCACGTGGTCGAAGATCTCGTTGGCGAAGGCGACTTCTTCGGGGCCGTGCATCTTCGGCTTGACGACGTAGATCGAGCCCTGCGTCGAGTTGCGCAGGCCCGAGTCCTTGCGCAGGTCGTGCATCGCGGCCAGCGTCGTGCACATCGCGTCGATCAGGCCCTCGTAGGCTTCGTTGCCCTCGCGATCGAGGATTGCGGGGTTCGTCATCAGGTGGCCGACGTTGCGCACCAGCATCAGCGAGCGGCCCTTGACCGTGAAGCTGGAGCCATCGGCAGCGCGATATTCGCGGTCCGCGTTCATCCGGCGCTCGAAGCTGCGCCCGCCCTTGGCCACCGATTCGACGAGGTCGCCGCGCATCAGGCCGAGCCAGTTCCGGTAGGCGAGCGCCTTGTCCTCGGCGTCGACGGCGGCGACCGAGTCCTCGCAGTCCATGATCGTCGTGATCGCGGCCTCGATCAGCACGTCGGCGACGCCGGCGGCGTCGCTCTTGCCGATCGTGTGCTCGCGGTCGATCGCGATCTCGATGTGCAGCTGGTTGTGGCGCAACAGGACCGCCTGCGGCGTCTTCGCGTCGCCGCGGTACCCGGCCAGCAGCGACGGATCGGCCAGCCCGGTCTCGCCGGCCGGCGTGTCGGCCTTCAGCGCGCCGTCGGCGATCCGGTAGCCGGTGACGTCGCCATGGCTGCCTTTCGCCAGCGGCACGGTTTCGTTGAGGAAGCGCTTCGCCCAAGCGATGACGCGTGCGCCGCGCGCTTCGTCATAGCCGCCCGGCTGCGGCGCTTCTCCCATCGCGTCGGTGCCGTACAGCGCATCGTAGAGGCTGCCCCAGCGTGCATTGGCGGCGTTCAGCGCGTAGCGCGCGTTCATTACCGGCACCACCAGCTGCGGCCCGGGGATCGTCGCGATCTCGGGGTCGACATTGGCGGTATCGACCTTGAAGTCGCCGCCTTCGGGCACCAGGTAGCCGATCTCCTTCAGGAAGGCCATGTAGGCCGCCATGTCCTGTGGCTGGCCGCGCCGCTCGCGGTGCCAGGCGTCGAGCCTGGCCTGCAGTTCGTCGCGCTTCGCCAGCAGCGCGCGGTTCTTCGGGCCCTTGTCGTGGACGAGCTCGGACAGGCCCTTCCAGAATCGGTCGGAATCGACGCCGGTACCGGGCAGCGCCTCGTTCTCGATCATCTCGTACAGCGGGCGGGCCACCTGGAGGCCGAATTTCTCGATGCGTTCGGTCATTGGGAGTTCTCCTTGTGATTCCGGTTCGGCAGGCACGACGGCCTCGCTGTTCCGGGGGTTATCGAATCCGGCCGATCACGTCGGTCAGCAGGCTGCCGACGTGATCGGGTTCGGTGTCGAGCTGCTCGGGCGGCGCGCCCTCGCGATTGATCCAGAAGCTCGTGAAGCCGTGCCAGCGCGCGCCGATCGCGTCCCAGCCGTTTGACGAGACGAACAGGACCTCTCGCGCGCGGCAGCCGAAAGCCGCGGGAGCCAGCGCGTAAAGCGTCGGTGCGGTCTTGAACGCTTCGACCGCCTGCGACGACAGGATCTGGTCGAACAGGCTGCCCATGCCGGCGCTGCGCAGCGAAATGCCGAGCATCTCGCGATCGCCGTTGCTGAGGATCCCGAGCGGCATCCCGGCCGCCTTCAGCTCGCGCAGCGCCGCCAGCGCTTCGGGAAAGGCCGACAGGCTCGCATACTGCGCCATCAGTTGCTTCTCGGCGCGGGCATCGAGCGGCAAGGCCAGGCTCGCGCCGGCGAATCGCAGCGCATCGCGCGTGATCTCGCCGAAGGGCTTGTAGCGCCCGGCGAGCGTGCGCAGCCACGAGTATTCGAGCTGCTTGCGGCGCCACAACCGCGACAGTTCGCCGCCCTGGCCCGGAAACAGCTGTTCGGCGAGGCTGGTCACCGAATGCACGTCGAACAGCGTGCCGTAGGCGTCGAAGACCACGGCCCTGATCGCCGGGGCCGAAGAGGCAGGCGAAGAAGACCCGGTCGGGGAAGACGCGGTCGGCAAAGACGCGATCGGCAAAGACGCGGTGGGGGAGGAAGCAGCGCGTGGCGCCATTCGAAACTCCGTCAGGCTGGCGGGCGCGGGCAGGCGATTCCTTTGCCATGCTCCGACAGCAGCTCCGAGACTACCGTGCCGATCAATGACGAAAAAGGGCCTAATAGCCGAAGGAGCTTGTACTTTTATGCACGAATCGTCGTGAGTTGCCTGAGCCGATGAAATCGCCGACGATGCCGCGATGAGCCAGCCATTCGATTCGCTCGCCGAAGGCCGAACCGTCGCCTGTGTCGACATCGGCGGCACGAAGGTCGCCGTCGCACTGGCCACGCGGCGCGGCTTCGTGAGTTCGCTGCGCGAGCCGACCGCAACGACCGGCCGCAACGATGCGCTCGCCCGGCAGGTGATCCGGATGCTCGGCGAGGCCTGCACGCAGGTCGGCATCGACGAGGCGGCGCTCGACGCGGTCGGCATCTGCTCGACCGGCCCTTTCGTGCGCCGTGACGGCATGATCGAAGTCGCGTCGCCGAACATCTGCGGCGCGTTGGCCGGCGCCGGCAACACGCTGGACAACGACTGGCAAAGCGCGGTCCTCGAGCACCCGCTGCGCGAGCGCTATCGCGAACTGCGGATCGACAACGACGGCGTCGGCGCGCTGATCGCCGAGCGGCGCTGGGGCGCGCTGCAAGGCGTCGATCATTGCGCCTACGTGACCTGGAGCACCGGCGTGGGCA
>CALLYQ010000474.1 GCA_937858875.1 uncultured Lautropia sp.
TCAGCGGGCTGTGCGTCAGTGCGAAGTGGGCCGCCGATCCCGCGTCCGGACGCGATCCCTGGCGCGACACCGGCGTCGAGATCCGCGGGCCGGCAGTTGCCGACATCGACCGCGCGTTCGCCGAGACCTGGGCCGAAATCGGTGCGCCGCTGCCGCCCGGCGAGCCCGATGGCGAGGAAGGGGTGTCCGCCCCGGTCGGCAATGTCTCGCTGCGCGTGCTCGCCACGGTGCCGAACGTCGCCGCCGTCTATCGGCTGGATCAACTGATCGCTTCGATGGCCAACGAAACGCTGTGGCTGACGGATGCGTATTTCGTCGGCATTCCGCCGTACGTGCAGGCGCTGCGCGCGGCGGCCGCCGACGGCGTCGACGTCAGGCTGCTGGTCCCGGGTGCAAGCGACCTGCCGATCGTGGCCTCGTTCTCACGCACCGGCTACCGGCCGTTGCTCGAGGCCGGCGTGCGGGTCTTCGAATGGAACGGCCCGATGCTGCACGCGAAGACCGCGGTGGCTGACGGCAAGTGGGCGCGGATCGGATCGAGCAACCTGAACCTTGCGAGCTGGATCGGGAACTACGAGCTCGACGTCGCGATAGAGGACCGGGATTTCGCCGAAGACATGGAACGGATGTTCGAGGAGGACCTCGAAAACTCCACCGAGATCCTGTTGAGCGGCAAGCGGCGCGTGCAGACGACGCGGCCTCGTCCGCGCCGGCACCAGCGACGCGATGGCCCGCCCGGTTCGCGCGGCAGCGCCGGGCGCGCGGCCGCCGGGGCGCTGCGGATCGGCAACACCGTGGGCGCCGCAATCACGAACCGGCGCATCCTCGGACCCGCCGAGGCGGGGATGATGAACGTCGCGGGTGCCCTGCTGCTGCTGCTGTCCGGCGTCGCGCTGCTGTGGCCACGCGTCGCCATGTTTCCGCTGGCGCTGATCGGCAGCTGGCTCGGCGTTTCATTTCTCGTCAAGGGCTATCGGCTGCGTTCGCGCAAATAGCCGCCGGCTCGCGACTTCACCCTCGTCTTCATCGGCAGGCCACGTGACCGCGACTTCCTCGCGCCCGATCCTTCAGGTTTTCGGCAGCCGTCGCATCGCGGCGATGCTGCTTCTGGGCTTCGCCAGCGGGCTGCCGCTTGCACTGTCCTCGGGCACGCTGCAGGCCTGGCTGACCGTCGAAGGGCTCGACATCACGACGATCGGCTTCTTCGCGCTGGCCGGGCTGCCGTACACGTTCAAGTTCGTCTGGGCGCCGCTGGCCGATCGCTTCGAGCCGCCGCTGCTGCGCGGTCGAAGGCGCAGCTGGCTGCTGGTCACGCAGCTCGGGCTCGCCGTGCTTTGCATGGCGATGGCCACGCTCGACCCGAAGACCTCGGTCGCCGCCGTCGGCGCCTGCGCAGTCGCGATCGCGTTCCTGTCGGCCTCGCAGGACATCGTCTTCGACGCCTACCGCACCGACCTGC
Organism: uncultured Lautropia sp.; assembly: GCA_937858875.1. Lineage (GTDB taxonomy): Bacteria > Pseudomonadota > Gammaproteobacteria > Burkholderiales > Burkholderiaceae_E > Zeimonas. The sequence continues at coordinate 1,460 of CALLYQ010000474.1, forward strand.
TCGACGAGCGCGAACGTGGCGCCGGCGCGGCCGTCTCCGTGCTCGGCTACCGGCTGGCGATGCTGGTCTCCGGTGGGCTGGCGCTGATCATCGCCGACCAATGGCTCGGCTGGCCGAACATGTTCCGTCTGATGGCCGCGCTGTTCGGGCTGATGGCGGTGGTCACCTTGTGGTCGCCGAAACCGGCGCCAGCCGAAGCGCTGCGCAGCGACGTGCGGCGCGAACTGATCGGCTTCGCCGCGATGATCGGCGCCGGCGTGGCGAGCTTCTGGCTGCTGCGCCAGTTGCCGTGGCACTGGCTGGGCAGCGGCCGTTTCGCCGACCTCGCGGCAAACACGATTGCGCTCGTGATCGCGCTCGTGCTGGCTTTGCAGGCCGCGCGCCGGGCCGGCTTCCCGTCGTTTCTGGCGCCCTGGGATGCGTTCTTCTCGCGCGAGCGCGCCGCCTGGCTGCTCGCGCTGATCGTGCTGTACAAGCTCGGCGACGCCTTCGCCGGCAGTCTGTCCACGAGCTTTCTGATCCGCGGCGCGGGCTTCTCGCCGACCGAGGTCGGTGCGGTCAACAAGGTGCTGGGGCTGCTGGCCACGATCGTCGGTGCGCTGGCCGGCGGCGCCTGGCTCGCGAAACGGCCGCTGTACCACTCGCTGATGCTGTTCGGGCTGCTGCAGGCAGTGTCGAATTTCGGCTACTGGCTGATCTCGGTGCTGCCGAAGAACTACACGCTGATGGCGACCGCGATCGGCTTCGAGAACCTGTGCGGCGGCATGGGCACGGCGGCTTTCGTCGCGTTCCTGATGGCGCTGACCGACCGGCGCTTCTCGGCCGCGCAATACGCGCTGCTGTCGGCACTGGCCGCCGTCGGCCGGGTCTACGTCGGCCCGGTCTCCGGAGTCATGGTGGCGGCCTTCGGCTGGCCCGCCTTCTTCGTGTTCAGTGTCGTGGCTGCGCTGCCGGGGCTGCTGCTGCTGGCCTGGCTGCGGCCACAAGTGGTCGCGCTCGATCGCGGTGCGCGATCGCCGGCCGATGAGCGGGTCGACCAGGGCGGGGGCGCTGCCGAGGCCAGGCCGCGAGGCGTCTGACTGGAGCGCGCGAATCGGTCGGAACGCCGGCCGCTGTCAACCGCGCGGCGCGCCGAGCGCCTCCGAGATCTGTGCGGCGCTGTGCTGCAGTGCCGGCAGGATCCGCTTGCGCATCGCATCGAGCCCCGTGCCCGAAGCTTGCACGCCCACGTTCAGTGCCGCGACCACCTCGTTGCCCGGGCCGCGCAGCGGCACGGCGATCGAGCGCAGCCCGCTTTCGAGTTCCTGGTCGAGGATGCAGTAGCCGTCGCGACGCGCCTGCAGGATCCGGCGCTTCAGTTCGGCCGGATCGGTCACGCTGCGATCGGTATGGGAGCGTAGCGGCAGCGCGTCGGCGATCGCGCGCTCGAGTCCGGCGTCGGGCAGCCCGGCCAGCAGCACGCGGCCCAGTGAAGTGGCATGCGCCGGCAGGCGCGAGCCGATGCCCAGGTTGATCGACATGATGCGCGTCTGCGTCGGCACGCGCGCGACGTAGACGATCTCCTGGCCGTCGAGCACCGCAGCCGAGCAGCTCTCGTGGATCTTCTCGACCAGCTCGACCATGTACGGCTGCGCCAGGTGCCAGACGCCCTGCGCATGCAGGTAGGCGAAGCCGAGCTTCAGTACGCGTGGCCGCAACCGGAAGAGCCGGCCGTCGGTCTCGGCGTAGCCGAGTTCGCACAGTGTCAGCAGCAGCCGGCGCGCGCCGGCGCGCGTGAGCCCGGTGCGCTGCGCCACCTGCGACAGCGTCATCGCCGGGTGGTCGTTGTCGAAGGCTTCGATGACGGCGAGTCCGCGCGCGAAGGACTGGACGAAGCTGCTTCGTTCGTCGCCGTCGGCAGCCGAAGGCAAGGTTGACAGCGACGCGGCCTCGGCTTCTAATTGCGGGTTCATGTTCGTAATTAGAACATCTGTGCGCATAGCGCACAACTCCAAATCCAATCGGCGGAACCCGGGCGTTTCGCCTCGCCGCAGGGAGAACTCTCGATGATCGACAAGACAGTGGCCAGCCTCGAAGCGGCCGTAGCCGGTATCCATGACGGAGCCACGATCATGATCGGCGGCTTCGGTGGGGCCGGCATGCCGGCCGAGCTGATCGACGCGCTGATCGCGCAGGGCGCCACCGACCTCACGATCGTCAACAACAATGCCGGCAACGGCGACACCGGACTGGCCGCGCTGCTGAAAGCCGGCCGCGTGCGCAGGATCCTGTGCTCGTTCCCGCGCCAGGCCGATTCCTGGGTCTTCGACGAGCTGTACCGCAGCGGCAGGATCGAGCTGGAACTCGTGCCGCAGGGCAACCTCGCCGAGCGCATCCGCGCCGCCGGCGCCGGCATCGGCGCCTTCTTCACGCCGACCGGATTCGGCACGCAGCTCGCCGAAGGCAAGGAAACGCGCAACATCGGCGGGCGCGACTACGTGCTCGAATATCCGATCCACGCCGACTTTGCGCTGATCAAGGCCGACAAGGGCGATCGCTGGGGCAATCTCGTCTACCGCAAGACTGCGCGCAACTTCGGTCCGATCATGGCCAGCGCGGCGAAATGCGCGATCGCGCAGGTGTCGGAGATCGTCGAGCTGGGCGCACTCGATCCCGAAGTCGTCGTCACGCCGGGCATCTTCGTCAAGCGCGTGGTCCAGGTCAGCCAGACGCCGGCCGCCGCGGCGGCCAGCCACGGCACGACCGAAGCCGCCGCCTGAACAGGTCTGCAACGAACACGGACAAGCACGTGATGAACAAACTGACTCGAGCCCAGATGGCCGCCCGTGTGGCGCGCGACATCCCCGAGGGCGCCTACGTGAACCTCGGCATCGGCCTGCCCACGCTGGTCGCCAATCACCTGCCGGAAGGACGCGAGATCGTCCTGCAAAGCGAGAACGGCATCCTCGGCATGGGTCCGGCTCCGGAACAGGGCCAGGAAGACTGGGACCTGATCAACGCCGGCAAGCAGCCGGTCACGCAACTGCCTGGCTGCGCCTATTTCCACCACGCCGACTCGTTCGCGATGATGCGCGGCGGCCATCTCGACTTCTGCGTGCTCGGCGCTTTCCAGGTGTCGGCCAGCGGCGACCTGGCGAACTGGCATACCGGCGCCCCGGACGCGATCCCGGCCGTCGGCGGCGCAATGGACCTGGCGATCGGCGCGCGGCAGGTGTTCGTGATGATGGAGCACCTGACCAAGGGCGGCGAAAGCAAGCTCGTCGAGCGCTGCACTTATCCGCTGACCGGCATCGGCTGCGTCAGCCGGGTCTACACTGATCTCGCGGTCATCGACGTCACGCCCGAGGGCCTGGTCGCGACCGAATGGGTCGAGGGTCTCGACTTCGACGAACTGGCCAGGCTCACCGCGGCGCCGCTGCGGCGAGGCGACAAGACAGGCAACTGAAAAAGGAAAGCGATCATGAGAGAAGTCTTCATCTGCGACGCGGTCAGGACCCCGATCGGACGCTACGGCGGTTCGCTGTCGTCCGTGCGCACCGACGATCTCGGTGCGATCCCGCTGCGCGCGCTGCTTCAGCGCAATCCGAAGCTCGATCCGAAAGCCATCGAGGAAGTGATCTTCGGTTGCGCGAACCAGGCCGGCGAGGACAACCGCAACGTCGCACGGATGTCGCTGCTGCTGGCCGGTTATCCGGTCGAGGTGCCGGGCGGCACGGTGAACCGGCTGTGCGGCTCGGGCATGGATGCCGTCGGCACGATCGCCCGTGCGATCCGCACCGGCGAGATGGACCTGGCGGTCGCCGGCGGCGTCGAGAGCATGTCGCGCGCGCCCTTCGTGATGCCGAAGGCCGAAAGCGCATTCGCGCGCGCCAATGCCGTCTACGACACGACGATCGGCTGGCGCTTCGTCAACCCGCTGATGAAGAAGGAATACGGGATCGACTCCATGCCCGAGACGGCCGAGAACGTCGCTACCGATTTCGGCGTCTCGCGTGCCGACCAGGACGCGATGGCGCTGCGTAGCCAGCAGCGCGCGCTGGCCGCGCAGAAGAACGGCTTCTTCGAGGCCGAGATCGTTCCGGTCACGATCCCGCAGCGCAAGGGCGATCCGGTCGTCGTCAGCCGCGACGAGCATCCGCGCGAAACCACTGCCGAGGCGCTGGCGAAGCTGAAGCCGATCGTGAAGCCCGACGGCACGATCACCGCCGGCAACGCGTCCGGCGTCAACGACGGCGCCGCCGCGCTGATCCTGGCCAGCGAAGAGGCCGCCAAGCGCCACGGGCTCACGCCGCGAGCCCGGCTCGTCGCGATGGCCACGGCCGGCGTTGCACCGCGCATCATGGGCATCGGCCCGGCGCCGGCCACGAAGAAGCTGCTCGAAAAGACCGGCCGCAAGATCGGCGACATCGACCTGATCGAGCTGAACGAGGCCTTCGCGGCCCAGGGACTGGCCGTGCTGCGCGAACTCGGGGTGCCCGACGACGCCGAGCACGTGAACCCGAACGGCGGCGCGATCGCGCTCGGCCATCCGCTGGGCATGTCGGGCGCCCGGCTGGTGATCACGTCCGTGAACCAGTTGCATCGCAGCGGCGGCAAGCTCGCCGTAGCGACGATGTGCATCGGTGTCGGGCAGGGCATCGCCACGTTGATCGAGCGGGTCTGAGCGCATGCCGACGATGGATGACCACCAGACCGTCGTTGCCGAGATCGAGGCCGCCGACGCCCGCCGCTGCCAGGCGACGATCGATGCCGACATCGCCGCGCTCGAGGAGCTGATCGGCGAGGACCTGCGCTACGTGCATTCGAGCGCGACCGACGAGACCCGGCCGCTGTACTTCGAGCGCCTGCGCGACGGCTACTACCGCTACACGGGTCTGACGGTGCTCGCGCGCGACTATCGCGTGCTGGGCAACGTCGTGCTCGTGAACGGCGACCAGCGCATCGAAGTGCTCGTCAACGGCAATGCCAAGGACTTCGTCACGCGCTACCTGCAGGTCTGGGCGAAGCGCGGCGATCGGTGGGAGATGGTTTCCTGGCAGTCGACGCCGATACCGGCCTCAGTCGCCGGGGAGGCTTGAAATACGCTCGCCGGCGCATATCTGTTCGACATGGAATGACGGACGGCGACGGGTTCCGAAGACCCCGAGCCGCTCCGGTGTGTCATCAAACCGAATCGAATGGAGTGAAGTGCCATGGCACGTTTGTCTGTCTACGACCCCTTTGCCGAAGTGTTCCCCGAGCTGTTCCGCAGCGTGCTGCAGCCGATGCGCGCTGGCACCGGCAGCGAGGCGCTCGAGATCAAGCTCGAGGTCAAGGAGAATGACGCCGCATACACGGTGCAGGCGGAAATGCCCGGTGTGAAGAAAGAGGACATCCACGTCCAGATCGACGGCAACCGCGTCGCGATCCAGGCCGAGGTCAAGCGCGAATCCGAACAGAAGGAAGGCGAGCGGGTGCTGCGCAGCGAGCGCTACTACGGCTCGGTCGCCCGCAGCTTCACGCTGGCCAACGAAGTCGACGATGCCAAGGCCACCGCCAGGTTCGACAATGGCGTGCTCTCGCTGACGCTGCCGAAGAAGGCGGCGCCGTCGTCGAAGCGACTGACCGTCGAATAAGGCTCGCCTGCGGAACCGGTTTCGGTCGGGGCCGGTTCCACCGCGTCGTCGAGGGCGTCGCTGCACCGGCGAAGGCGCCGTTTCGTGCGCAGGCACGAGCGGCGCCCTCGTTGTTTGCGCTGCATCATGAGCATGCAGGCTCCGACGTGTCAGGCTGCATCGACAGCCGACGGAGGTTCGAATGCGGCAGGCGCTGAAGATCATTCGCGACGAACACGTCGCGCTGGCAGCGCTGCTGCATGCGCTGCGCCGACTCGTCTTGCAGGCTGCGCCCGATCCCGCCGACTTTGCGCTGCTGCGCGCGATCGTCTTTTACCTGTACGAGTTCCCCGAGTTGCGGCATCACCGCAAGGAGTCGGGGCTGCTGTTCCCGCGGATGCGGGCGCGCTCGCGCGAAGCCGACTACGTGCTCGGCCAGCTCGACGCCGAGCACGCGCGCGGCGAACGGATGGCCCACGAGCTCGTGCATCGGCTGCTGGGCTGGGAGCAGCTCGGGGAGTCCCGTCGAGCAGACTTCGTCGAGGCCTGCGAGCGTTTCGCCGACTTCTACACCGCGCATCTGCTGCTCGAGGAATCCGAGGCGCTGTCGCTGGCCGCCCGCGTGCTGAACGACGAGGACTGGCGCGAACTCGACGCCGCCTTCGCCGAGAACCGCGACGCGCTGGCAGGCGAGACCCCGGAGGACGAATACCGGCAACTGTTCGAACGCATCGTGGCGGCGATGCCGGCCTCGGTCGGCCTGTCGGCGTCCCGGGTCTCGTCGGCGTCGCGTGGCGTGCCTGGAAACGCCGGCTGATGCCCTCATCTCTCGAGCATCGGCTGATGCCATCTTCGCTTGAAGGGTCGCGCTCGCTTGAAGGGTCGCGCGCGGGTTGAGCGTCAGCCGCGGCGCGGCTGCGGTGCTTGTCAGGCAGGCCGATGCCAGCGGACCATTGAGGCTGTACCTGCCCTTCGCGCGACTGCGCGCGCAGGCGTTCTGGATGTGGAGGCGATCGATGGGGAAGCAGGGATCGGAGGCTCGTCGGCGGCTGCGACGCCGGATCCTCGAAGGCGCGGGTCTCGCGGCGCTCGGCGGTAGCGGGCTCGCCATGCCCTGGCAGTCGGCGGTGGCCGCGCCGGCGCGCATCGCGACGCCGAGCCAGAGCCTCGGCCCCTTCTACCCGGTCGACTGGGACGGCGACGCCGACGCCGATCTCGTCGTCGTGCGCGGCGAGGCGGCGAGTGCGCTGGGGACCGTCGCGCATGTGCGCGGACGCGTCGTCGACATCGACGGACAGCCGCTGGCCGGAGCCTTCGTCGAGATCTGGCAGTGCGATGCGAACGGCATCTATCGCCATCCGCGTGACCAAGGGCAGGCGCGGCGCGACCCTGGTTTCCAGGGGCGCGGGCAAGCCCGGGCCGGTGACGACGGTGGCTGGGCGTTTCGCACGATCCGGCCCGTGCCCTATCCAGGCCGCACGCCGCATATCCACTTCCAGGTGCGCACTCTCGACGGCCGGCAGCTGATCACACAGCTCTACGTGGCCGGCGAGCCCGGCAACGAGCGCGATTTCCTGCTGAATGCCGTGCGCGACCCGCGTGCGCGCGAGCGGCTGATCGCCCGCTTCGATCCCGCCGACCGCATCGAGGCCGGCGCGCTGCTGGCCGAATTCGAGATCGTGATCGCCTGAACGATTCACATCTGGCGGCGCCAGACCCCGATTCGGGGCCAGCCACAGACGGGCGGCGAGACGGCCGCCGCGTCGGCCGCTTGTCGTGGCGGCCGCTCGTCGCAGCGGCCGCTCGCCGTGGCGGCCGCTCGCCGGCGATCTAGCCCGGACGGCCGTCGATGCGTGGCGCGAACAGCATCGGCCCGTACTTGATCAGGTACAGCACGAAGGCGCCTGACCAGGCCAGCGCGGCAAGCGTCGACAGGGCCATCCACGGTAGCGCCGGCATCAGCATCGGCGCCAGGCGCTGGATGAGGGCGGCCTGCACGAGCAGGTACATCGCGGTTTCGGTGCGTCCGGCAGCCAGTGTGCGGCCGGTGTGGCCGAGCGCGGTGCGCGTGATCATTCCGATGATCAGGCCGCCTATCGAGCCGATGGTCAGTGCATGGATGCCCGCACTCTGCGGCAGCTTGCCGAGCGCGGCGAAGGCCAGCAGCAGCAGGCCCACCGGAATCCACGCATACGACACGTGCAGGATCCACAGCAACGGATTGTGGCGTGTCGCCCAGGGGTTCCAGCCGGCGAGCCGTGCTCCCTGCAGCGCCGCGGCCACCGCGCAGGTGGCAGCAGTGATGCCCGGGCCGGCCTGGCCGAGTACCAGCAGCAATGCGCAGGCCGTGGCGCCGATCGCCAGCGCGTCCAGTTGCGGGTTGCTCCATTGCCGCACGCCGCGCACCGCGTTCGCGGTGAACATGGGAACGACGCGACCAGCGATCACTGATTCGAGAATGATGACGACGAAGACGGCGAAGTGCAGCGGCGTCATCGGAGCGAACGGCAGGCGCCCGGGCAGCGCGAGATGGAACAGCGAACTGGCCACAAGGAACGCGGTCAGCACGGCGAGCACGAACAGGTTGCGCGTGTTGTTGCTGCGCCAGAGCACCGAGCCGAGCGGCAGCATCACCGCGATCAGGAATGCCGCGTCGAGCGCCATCGCCAACATCGGGACGGCGACCCAGTTCGCGATGCGCGCCGCCGTCCACAGCAGGCAGATCGCGGCCAGACGCCAGCCTTTCGGTGTGGGCAGGCCGGTCCAGACCTGGCCGGCCGTGAACAGAAAGCCGGCGATCACGGCGATCGCGAAGCCGTAGACCATTTCGTGCGCGTGCCACAGCATCGCCGGCATATGGGACGGTCCGGCGATCAGGCCGGCATGCACGGCCAGCCACAGCGGCACGCCGAGCGCGGCGAAGGCTGCTGCGAGCAGATAGAGCGGGCGAAAGCCGAGCGCCCATAGCGCGAAGCCTCGCGGCGCCTCGGTGCCCGGCGGCTGGGTGTCGGAACCTCGCCCGGCCCCCGGCCGGCGAATCTCGATCTCGGACATTGAGACGGTCGTCCGGGATACTGGCATGGTCGCTCTTTTAAAAGATGTATCAGCGGTGAATGTTAAACTGCTGATGCACCCCACGGCAAGCGGAAGACAGGTGACGCGGCCGCCGCGCAGTGGTCTCCGGCCGTTTCGAATCGACGCAAGAACAGAACAACATGTACCGACTCGCGGCCCTGTGGGCAGCTCTGGCAATCCCTTTCTGGATGGCGGCTGTCTGGTTCTGGCCCGGCGCAGGCTGGCCGGAAGCCGCCCGCTCGATCGACTGGCACGCTCGCGCGATGGTCACCGGCTTCGCCGGCGCCGTCATCGTCTCGTTCCTGATTGCTCCGCTGAGACGCTGGCCGGAAGACCGCGGCGCGCTGGCCTGGTCGCTCGTCGGCACCTGGCTGGCGGCACGCGCGCTGTCCTTGTCGCCGCTGCCGCTGGCGCACTACGCCGTCTACGCCGACTTGCTGTTCTTCGGCATCGCCGCCTTGGTCCTGCTGCGCCGCGCGCTGCGCGCGCCATCGCCGAACAACCTGCTG
>CALLYQ010000475.1 GCA_937858875.1 uncultured Lautropia sp.
GATGCGGCTCCCCAGGATGATCGGGACTGCGCAGCCACTCCGCGACGTCGGGGCTCGATGCCTTCGTGTGCTGCTCACCCATGCTTGAATCCCTGCTCGCGCTGGCTTCGCAGCGCCAGTACGAAAACCGTATCCACGCTGGCGACGTAGCGATAAAGCGCGACGTATCCGCGGGAGCGCTGGCCGATCACAAGCTCCCGCTTGCCGCCCTTCACCGGTCGCCCTATCGACGGGCTATGTGCGAGGATCTGAACCGCCTCGACGATCTGGGCGACGCGCTGCGGCACGTCGTCCACTTCGAACCGCGCCAGGTGGTCGAAGATGCGATCGAAGTCGTCGAGGACCTGATGCGCCAGTTCGATGCGTGCCACACGGAACGCTCAACGCCGCGACTTGCGCGCCGCCGGCTTTCGTGGCTTCTCTCCGCGCGATCGCGCCTCGAGATAGGTCCTTGCGTCTTCCCAAGGCACGGTTTTTCCGGTGGAAAGAATTTGTGCCCAGCGTTCGTCGGCAACACGGTGGAATGACTCCTCCAGCTCGACCTGCTCAACAGTCTGCGCGATGGCGTCGAGCATGAACGCGTGAGCGGTCTTGCCGGCTCGTTCGGCCGCTACGGCCACACGCGCCTTGAGGTCGTCATCGATGCGGATCGTGGTGGTCGGCACGGGCTACTCCTCGGCTGGAACGAATAAAGTAGCACGAAAGTGCCACTATCTGAAGGGCAACCGCTCGTAGTCGAGCAGCGAGCTGATGCCGTTGCTCGAATCCGCGGCGACCGCGGACACCGCCGGCGAGTTCGCTCAGCCCGCCGCCTGCATCCGAAGCCGGCGCGCCGCTTCTTCCTCGCGCGCATCGTCGATCACGCGCACCACGCTGCCGAGGTCGACAACCGTGGTGTCGGCCTCGAAGCGCCCGGTGAGCACGACGTCTGGATGCAGCGCACCCCACCGGAACAGGCTCCAGATCTCGTTGCCGTAGTCGGTGTCGAGCAGATCGGCAGCGAAGCGTCCGAAGAAGGTCCGAAGGTTCGCGACATCGCGCAGCAGCATGCGGCTCGCGTGATTGTTGCCGGCCGCGTCGACCGCCTGCGGCAGGTCGATGATCACCGGCCCGTCGGCACCCATCAGGATGTTGAACTCGGACAGATCGCCGTGCACGACCCCCGCGCACAGCATCCGGACGACTTCGCGCAGCAGCGACGCGTGCTGAACTCGCGCCTCGTCGGGCGTGAATTCGACATCGTGGATCCGCGGTGCCGAATTGCCGTCGTCGTCAGCCACGAGGTCCATCAGAAGCACGCCGTCACCGAAGCTGTGCGGCTTCGGCACGCGGACGCCGGCCGCGGCCAGCCGGTACAGCGCGTCGACTTCGGCGCTCTGCCAGGCGGCCTCGGTAGCCTGCCGGCCGAAGCGGGTGCCCTTGGCCATCGCGCGGGCCTGGCGCGAATTCCGGACCTTGCGGTTCTCGGTGTAATCGACCGCCTGCCGGAAGCTGCGCTCGGTCGCCTCCTTGTAGACCTTCGCGCACAAGGTCTCGTCGCCGCGCCGCACGACATAGACGGTCGCTTCCTTGCCGCTCATCAGCTGGCGCACGACCAACGACTTGTAGGCGATCTTGCTGCCCAGCACCCAATAGTCGACGCAATGGACCACGCTGAGCGCATTCGGCAGATATTCGAGCTTCACCTGTTCCGAAAGCCGCACCGGGACGAGCGGTTTCCCAAGCTGGTCCGCATATCTGTACTCGCGCCGACAAGCCTCCGATTCCAGCGAATCCGGAGTCAGCGCGTAGAAAAAGGCATCGCAGACGCGGATTTGCTCCAGGATACTGTCCCACCAGCGCTGGCCGCCGGTGAGCTTCTCGTCGAACCACGGGTCGTGCGACGCATCCCTTACGTCCTCGGCCAGTGCATTTACCGCCTCCTGGCTCTCCCGGCTATAGCTGATGAAGACCTTGGTCACGAGTCTTCTCCGTCCGGCCATGATAGACCCAGCCTGACGGGCATTCCAGAGGCGGATTCCACAGATCGAATGAGAAAGCGAGAGAGCGCGGAAGCGGCCCGTGTAGGGACTCGTGGCCGCCGCGGACCCGCCGACCACCGAAATCGACACCGGCCGAAAAGGCCGTTGCCTCGTCGAGAAAGAACAAATCGTGCAGCAGGAGCGGAGAGCCTTCGCGCTCATAAAAGGCAGCGGCTTCGTGAATACTCTTCTCCGCGGCATTTCTCGTCGCTGATGGCCGACGCCTTCGCCGCGCAGGACCTGCCCGGCCGCTACCTGCTCGCGCGCCACCTGCTGCCCGCGCTTGCCGAACGCCGGCTGGCCGATGCGCCGACGCTCGAGCTGCTGGCAGCGCCGCTTGGCAAGGTCATTGCGTTCGAGGTCGGCAGCTCCCATCGGCTGGAGCTGACCCGCATCGAAACGACGCGCTTCAACGCGCTGCTCGCCGTGCTCGCCAGGTTGGATGCGAACGACCCGAACCAGGCGGCGCTGGGCAACCTGATGTACACGCTGTTCGCCGTCGAGAAGGCATCGTTCGACGCGAACGAGGTGATCGTGCGCGACGTCGAGTTCGACCGGATGTTCGCGCCGTAGCCGCTCGAGGCGGCAGCGTGAGCCCGCCCGTCAGTGGAAGCGAGCACCGCTGTGCCCACGGCCTGCGTGACTACCGGCAGCCGATCGCGTCTGCTGATCAACCCCGACTACGTCGCCGCGCATTGTCGCAGCGACGACCACCTGGAGATGCTGGTGCTGCACGAGCTGTACCACGTGCTGCTCGGCCACACGAGGCTGTACCGCCGGGTGAAGCTCGCCCAGAACTGGGCGTTCGACTGCCTGATCAACGCACAGCTGTGCCGGCTGTTCCCGCACCCGCGCCACACCGGCTTCTTCGTGCGGCTGACAGCCGACGCGACCGGGCCGGCGTTGCTGCTCGGCCCGCCCGCCGGATGGCGTCCCGGCGGACGCGAGCTCTCAGGCCATGCGCCTTCGCCTCGCTATGGCGAAGGCGCACGCGCACTGCGGCTGCACGACGCGCACTGGCGGCTCTACGCCGAAGAGTCGGTGACGACCGAGGAGCTGTACGCGCTGCTCGAGCGCATCGGGCGGCGCGACGGAGAGCTGACCGGTTTGCCGCTGCTCGGCGACCACGGCGCCGAACACGCTGAGGAGCTCGACGGCGCGGTCGTATTGGTCATATGGACGGTCTGGCTTCGGGTTGGGCCGGCGTCGCGAAGCCTGTCGCGCAGCGACATCGGGGATCGTTGGAGGACCGCCGGCAAACCGAACACGGCTGGTAATACAAGTTCTCGTCTACCTGAATTTGGGGCGGGTTGCGGTCGCTCAGGAAGTAGTAGCGATTGATGCGGTACATCACCTCTCCGGGCACCAAGCTGAGGTCCTCCCGCACAGCAACGTTGGAACGAACGACGAGATCGCCCGGTTCGCTGGCCGCGGCTGAGGCTTCCTCCGCGTCCTTGAGGTCCGACCCCGCCCAGCCGGCGCTGGCACCGGGCGTGGCCAGGGCGAACTCAAGGTCGTGCACCTCGCCCTCGGCTCTTCCCTTGTGGTTCAGCGACCATGCCTGGACCTTGAGCACCAGGTTGTCGTCGATGCCGACCTCGAGCTCCAGGCGCTCCCTGACCGCTTCCACGCTTTGGGCAAGGCGGACGACGGAAGAAAACTTCATCTTGCATTCGCGCTACGTGATTCGGGAACGAAGATCCGCGTGATTTCTGCCCGGGACATGCACCGCAAGGAGCGAACCATCCATGACCAATCGACTTAAGACGGTCCCGCGCTTCAAGAACGAAGCAGAGGAACGGACATTCTGGGAAACGCACGATTCCGCCGGCTATCTGGACTGGACGAAGGCCACCAAGGTCGTGCTCCCCGACGAGTTGTGCAGTTCGCCGATGCGGGTTGCCATACGTAAAATGTACAGAATTCTGACATCTCAACGGAGTGGGCCATGGGTTTCTCAGCCAGTGACGTCGTGCCGTTCACCCAGGCGCGAGCCAATCTCTCCGAGCTGGCCGAACAGGTCAAGGCCGGTGCGGAGAAGATCATCACGAAGAACGGCGAGAGCTACGTCGCTCTGATCGGCGCAGACCGGTTGGACTACTACCACCGCCTGGAGCGCGAGCGCATTCATCTGCTGTTGATTGATGACGCGAAGCGTGGCCTGGCCGACATCATGGCGGGCCGCACCTACGAAGCTGACGCCGCTATCGCCCGGTTGCAGCAGCGCCGGTCCGGCACCCCCACAAAGGGTACACGCCGCCCCGCGGCCTCAGAGGCGGCGAAGAAGCGTGGCTGAGCAGCGCTACCGGGTCGAACTGACCGCGAGTTTCCTGGAGTGCCTGGATGCGATTGAAGCGTTCCTGACCGAGGCAGAGGCGGCCTTCGCGTTCGATGACTTGCTGGCAGAACTACGCGCCACGGTCATTCCGAACCTGGCGCGCTTTCTGCGCATTGGCCGACGCTACCTCGAGCACCCGCCGCAATCGGCCGAAGCCCTGGCCCAACTCGGCACACTCCCCGCTGGCGCGGACAACACATTGCGCGAGTATCTGCACGGTGATTACCTGTTGTTGTACATGGCCATGGAACCTGGCGAAACGGTCTACTTGCTGTCGATCCGGCATCACCGCCAGCTGACGTTCGACTTCGCGGCTCACTGGCCGAGTTGACCGGTACTCAGGGAATTTCGAGCTGACGATTCGCGGATACGCGGACGATTGTGCGATCGTTGCCGAATCGGTCACATCGAGCCACTCCATTCGTTCACGACGCGGCGTGACCTTCTGCATCGTGGACCAAAGTGGGCGCGTGCGCGTGCAGCACAACGGTGAGAGTGACAAGTATGGCGGGATTGCGGAGCGAGCCTGAAGCCCGGACCGATGATTTCGAATCGCCCTACAATCCAAGGAAGAGATTGAGTCAACGGGCGCAGTTTCAGGGAGGTGCGGTTTGGATCGCAAAGTGGCCTTGAGGTTGCTCGCCCAAAGCAAGCAAGTCCTCGCCGACCGCTACGGCGTGACGAGGCTCGCCCTGTTTGGTTCGACCGCCCGCGATGCGGCGAATGAAGACAGCGACGTCGATGTCCTCGTTGCGTTCGATGGTCCCGCTACGTCGGACAGGTACTTCGGCGTGCAGTTCTACCTCGAAGACACTCTCGGCAGACCCGTCGATCTGGTCACTGACAAGGCCCTGCGCCCGGAACTCAGGCCCTTTATCGAGCACGAGGCCGTACATGTCTGAACCGCCACGGCGCGGATGGCGCTTCTACATCGACGACATGATTCGTCGCGGCAACGCGCAATCGACTGATACACGGCTATCTTGGCATCGACAACGACACGCTTTGGAGCATCATCGTTACAGAAGTGCCCGCGCTGGTCGTCAAGCTACACCGCCTCAAGCAGAGCGGGACCTGAAGTGAAGTTCCGCGTCTTCTTCCCGAGAAGGAAGTCGACCGAGCGTCTTTTGACCCTGGCTGACGGTGCTGCAAGTGTATCGGGATTCCGGTGGATTCCCTGATCAGGGCCGCGGTGCTTGCGCTGGCCGCCGGGCGGAAGCAGCGGGAAACTCAGGGTAGTGTGGCGTCACTGGAACACGCGAGGTGCAACCTCCCACAGCGCCTCGCGTAGCGCCACGAAACCCTCCCCCTGGCCGAACGACGCCACCTGTAGTTCCTGAAACATCAATTGCAGGCCGGCGCCCCACACCCAAGGGGTCAGCGCGATGGGAAGGATGGGTTTGCCAAGGAAGTCGGCGAACTTGAGCTCGCGCGTGCAATAGCGACTTCCTTCGTAGTTCGCCGTGAGGCAGACGACTATCGCGCCCGCGTCTCGAATGCGCGCTTCGAGCGTTTCGTCCCACACTGTGCCGGGTTTAATACCTGCATCGAACCAGACACGCACACCGGCGGCCTGCAGAAGGGCGATGACCTTTTGCCCATAGTCGCGGTTGGCATGCGCGTAGCTGACGAAGGCGTAATCGCCTGCGGAGGAAGGCGACGAACTCCGCGGCCGAAGCGCGAGCGCGGCGCCATCTTCAGTCGACGGCACGATTGCATCGAGTAGACGGTCGGGGAATGCCATGTCCCGCGTGATCTGGACCATGGCAGCTGCCCCCGCAGAGGTCCCCGGCGACCCGTGCAGCAGAGTCCAGAAGTCACTCGGCAAAGAGCGCGTGCCTGTCCTCAAACGATGCAGCACCAGGTTCTCGAGCCAGGACGAATTGGCATCGGCAGGCAGCATGAACGACTCGTGAGCCGCCCATCCGTCGCGAGACACCCATTCGACCGCCTCCCGAAGAGCACCCTCGAGCTCAGGATGTCGTCCGTTCCTGGAGATTGCGGCCAGCGCCGGAATCAGCCGGCGTGCCAGTCCAACATCCGCCGGGCGAGTCCGCAACTCAATCCGATAGACGATTTCACATCCGATTTCCCGCGCGTACCGCAGGACGTCGACGGCCGGGTCCTGCAGCGAGGCGGGAATTGCCAGCGTAGCGATTGCTTCGGAATCGCCTGTACAACTGGACGGCGCGAGGCCGTCACTGAAGCGACCAGAATTCCCACGGCGGCGACCAACGCGGCCCAGACGTATTGCCACGTCGGGTCGGCGTAGAGGTCCAGTTCGCTGCCCCCCCGAGTTCAGCAAAATCAACGACGCCACCGTCAGCGAGCCGAGAAAGACTGCGGTCGGCGCGGTCCAGAATCGGGGGCGCGCCGAACGGATCAACTTGTTCTTCTCGTCACTTCCGACGAATGGGATGAATGCACCGATGATGCGCAACAGAAGCGGAACCCGTTCGGAAAAGAAGCGCGGACGCTTGCCGCCGTCCAGCAGGTACCCAACCATCTCCTGCAGTTCCTCGGCCGGCATCCGCCAGTACTCGGCGCTGAAATGCTTCGCGTGGCGACGCAACTCGGCCTTGAAGAGAATCGGCGATTCGCGGTAAGGCTCGACCGATATCGTGATGGTGAGCCCGCTCTTGTCGACGATCTTCGCGACGTCGGTCTCGCCCACCGGCAGCCATGAGTCGACAGCGACGAACGGCGGATACTCGCCGGGCTTGGACTTGCGCACCCAGGCACGGATGCCGCGTCGCTCGAAATGGTTCTCGATCGCCTCTGCGGTCTGGTCGCGAATCTCCGCGGCGCGATCCCATAGTGATCGACTTCCCGACGAGACCGGCAAAGCCGGCCGCGCGTCGACCGAATAGGAGCCTGAGCGGAGGGGCAGTACTGCGGACGGTGGCGCAATCGCAATTTCGACAGCAGCCATGATGCGTCTCCGAAGAACAGGTGGGTTCGTCATGGTAGGGACGACGACGCTGGAGAAGCATCCTCAGCGTTTGGGACACAGCACTGGCAAGCACCAGCAACCCGCCGCACAGAGTCCTTCCTCGATCCGCGGCGGTTCGTCGAGACGCAAAGCCTGAGCCATGCGGACCGGTGCTGTCGAACCCGGTCAGGCTCTGACCTAGGCCGTCGCCCTGGCCAACAAGATCGCCGGTGGTCCGTTGCAGGCGATGGCCCGGATCAATGACCTGTGACGCCAGGCGACGCGCAACATGCTGGAGCAGCAGCTGGAACTGGAGGCGCTGCGCGGAAAGTCCGGCTGAACCGATATGCAGGGCAAACCCAGTCCTGTGCCGGCGACGGTGCAGCGACGCTATATCCAGGCGAGCGTCTGCCCTCCATCCACTGTGATCACCGCCCCGGTCATGTAGCGGCCGGCATCGGAGGCCAGCAGCGGCCGCGCACCGTCGAGGTCTTCGGGCCTGCCGAAGCGGCGCATCGGCGTGCGCTCGAGCAGCACCTGCTCGAAGTCGGCCAGCGACGCCTGCATGTCGGTTTCGATGTTGCCCGGGCAGATCGTGTTGACGCGGATGCCCTTGCCGGCCAGTTCCAGCGCCATCACGCTGCCCCGGTGCAGCAGCGCCGCCTTCGAGCTCGCGCAGCTCGACAGCGTGCCGGCGGCGCGCAGCGCCGAACTCGACGAAATGTTGATGATCGAACCGCGGCCGATGCGGCTCATCCGCCGCGCGGCCTCCTGCGCGACGAGGAAGGCGCCCTTCAGGTTCGTGCCCAGGAGCCAGTCGAGCTTGTCTTCCGGCTGGTCGACGAAGCGCTGCGCGAACAGGACGCGTCTACTCCGCCCGGACCGCCGGCTCCGGCGCCAGAAACAACTCCGGATCGACCATCGCCCGGTTCAGGCTCACCGACCAGTGCAGGTGCGCCCCGGTCACGCGCCCGGTGGCGCCGACGGCGCCGATCCGCTCGCCGGCAGCGACCGTATCGCCGACATTCACGTCGATCTCGCTCAGATGGCAATACATCGTCATCAGCCCGCTGCCGTGGTCGATCCAGATCGTCTTCCCGTTGAAGAAGTAGTCGCCGGTGTCGATGACGCGACCGTCGCCGGCGGCCACGACCGGCGTGCCGGTCGGCGCGGCGATGTCCATGCCGCTGTGCGGATTGCGCGGCTGGTCGTTGAAGAAGCGCCGCAGACCGAACGAGCTCGAACGCGGCCCTTCGGTCGGCTGGACGAAACGAAACGACACCGGGACCGCATCACTGTTCGTGGCCATCACGCCGGCCAGGTGCTTGCGCTCGCGCTCGAAGCGAGCCAGGTCTTCCTTCGACAGATCGACCTTGCCGCGCGGCACCTTCAGCCGCTGCTCCGCGTACTTCACCGGCTCGACGACGAACGACAGCTCGCGCTCCGGCTCCCCGGCACGCTTGACTGACAGTTCGCGGGCTCCCGGTTCGGCCGCCAGCGCAATCCCGACGATCGCGGTCCACCGGCCGCCGTCGCCGACGACCAGAACCGGATGCTCACCGAGGCTCGCCTGTGGCCGCTGGGAAGAAGCGCCCAGGTCGAGCACCGCGACACCGCCGGGCACTGCCCGATGTCGAGGCGGATCGATGGCCTGCGCGAAAAGCGGGTCCAGGCAGGTGGCGCCCACCGCAACGACAATGAGGAGTGTGCGCAGGACGCCGCGCGCGCTCGAACGAATCATCAATCGACTCCGTGCTGGATGCACCGCCTGCAAGACTGGCGTGCGAACCTGGCCGATGCTACTACCACTGTGGAATCCCGTACCCGGGCAGCTCGGCGAAGGCTGGCGCAATCATCGGCGGCAGCGTCTTCCGATAGCCGGGGGCGGGGTCAGATCCTGGGGCAGACCGGTCATGATCGTTCGGAGCCGTGAAGAATCATGCGTCTCAGCCGTGCGTCTCGGCCGTGCGTGTCGGCCGTCGAGTGAACACCTGGCCGGAATCCGCTGCGATACATCCGCACGATCGACGCCGGCGTGAGCACGATGACCGGAGCATCGTCATCGACAGCCATCTCCGTCTCGCGATAGCCGGAGAACGACCATTCGAGAAAGCGCCCTTCCCAGCGCATCAGCGCACGATCGCCGCGTTCGATGAACGTGCCGTCGGGAAGTTCCGAAGCAGCAGCCCGGTAGGTGCGCTTGCCACCGCCGCGCACCGCGCGCTCGTCGTGCAGGATCGCGTCGATCCGGGAAATCGGCGGCTCCCCGGCGGTAGCCTCGCCGAGGTCGCGATTCGCACGCACCCACGCACCTTTGAACTCGATGTGACGCGCCCTTCTGCACAGCTTGCACGGCCGATGACCGGCCGAAAAGGCCGTTGCCTCGTCGAGAAAAAACAGCTCCGACCAGGTGCCCGGCGTGAAGGGCGCTCGCTGCCAGTCCTTCCAGTGCAGCGCGCAAGCGATCCAGGCCTTACTCTTCCAGGGACGGACGATGCGGCCGCCGTCGTCGTGCAGGACGCCGCGATTTCCGATCAGGGTGCCCCGGTCTCTCACTGACACGAGTCGGCCCCAGGGATCGACACGGTTTTGCAGCGGCGTACGGACCATGCAGGAGACGCGGCCTTGTCAGGAACTCCGGATCAGCGAAATGTGCTCGGCAGCGGCGGCTCGCCCTTCGACTCCTATCCCACCGCCTGCATTCGCAACCGGCGCTCGGCCTCGTCGGCGCGCGCGTCGTCGATCTCGCGCATCACGCCGCCGAGGTCCACGAGCGTGTCGTCGTGCTCGAAGCGCCCGGTCAGCTCGACCTCGGGGTGCAAGGCGCCGCGGCGAAACAGGTCCCAGATCTCGTGCCCGTACTCGGTCTCGAGCAGCTCCGGCGCAAAGCCGCCGAAGAAACCTCGCAGGTTCCCGACGTCGCGCAGCAACATGCGCTTGGCGTGGTTGTTGCCGGCCGCGTCGACCGCCTGCGGCAAGTCGATGATGACCGGCCCGTCGGCGCCCAGCAGGATATTGAACTCGGACAGGTCACCGTGCACGACACCGGCGCACAGCATCCGGACGACTTCGCGCAGCAGTGTCCCGTGATGCTCAAGAGCCTCGTCCGCCGTGAAGACGACCTCGTGGATCCGCGGCGCGGAATGGCCGTCCGCGTTGGTGATCAGGTCCATCAACAATACGCCGTCGCAGAAGTCGTGCGGCTTCGGCACACGGACGCCCGCGGCGGCCAGCCGGTACAGCGCATCGACTTCGGCGCTTTGCCAGGCCGCCTCGGTGGCCTGCCTGCCGAAGCGGGTGCCCTTGGCCATCGCGCGGGCCTGGCGCGAGTTCCTGACCTTGCGGTTCTCGGTGTAGTCGACCGCCTGCCGGAAGCTGCGCTCGTTCGCTTCCTTGTACACCTTCGCGCACAGTGTCTCGTCGCCGCGCCGCACGACGTAGACCGTCGCCTCCTTGCCGCTCATCAACTGGCGAACGACCTTGTCGATCCGGCCCTCCTCGATCAGCGAGGACAATCTCTTCGGTACTTTCATAGGGCGCCATTCTGCGCCATTGCTGCTCAATCCCCGAGAAGACCCCAGTTCTCGGTCAGCGGCGCTGCGTCTTGACCGCGTCACGCCGGGCCGACACAAGCGCGCTGCTCCCCGGATATCGAACGACCGACCGGACCGCCAAAGGAAGCTCGCCGTCCAGCCGTTCGGAAAACTCCTGCTGCGTCAGCCCCAACCGATTCCGAACACGTCGAACGAAGCGGCCTGCATCACGCATCGCTTCGACATCGGCCTTCTCTTGCGGCCGCTGCCGGCCGCATCGACCGCCTGCATGAGGTCAGTCGACTCTTGCGCCGATCGACTCGATCACGGGGAACCACTTCTTCATGTCTGCCTTCACGAGTTCGGTCATCGTGGAAGCTGGGCTCGGCTTCGCCAACTCGAATCCCTGCTCCTCGAGGTGGCTGCGCACCGCCGGCTCTGCGAGGACGGCGTAAACCTCCTTGTTGAGCCTGTCCACCACTGCCGGCGGCGTTCCTGCCGGCGCTACGAAACCGAACCACGTCACGACTTCGTACCCGGGCACGCCGGCCTCGCTCAGGGTGGGGAGCTCCGGCAGGAGAGGCGACCGATCCTGACTCGTTACTCCCAGCGCTTTCAATTTCCCCGCGCGATACTGGGAGATCACGGTGGGCGTGTTGAACCAGCCTGCCTGCACTTCGCCGGACATGACGGCCAGAACCCCTTGAGGTGCGCCCTTGTACGGCACGTGCTGCCACTTGGTGTCAGTCATCTGCCCGAACAGGACCCCCGACAGATGATGGCTCGTACCGCTGCCACCGGAGGAGAAGTTGAGTTCTCCAGGGCGACGCTTCGCCTCGTCGATGACGTCCTGAACGGTCGTCGCCTTGCTCTCCGGGGGAACGATCATGACGTTGGACACGCCACCTACCAAGGCGATCGGAGCGAAGTCCTTCAGCGAGTCGTAGCCGGGCTTCTTGTACAGCGCAAGATTGAAGACCTGGGTGCCCTGCGAGGCAAAGCCGATCGTGTAGCCGTCGGCGGGCGCCCGCGCGAGTTCGGACATCGCGATCGTCCCGCCCGCGCCGGTCTTGTTATCGACGATCACTGGCTGCCCGAGTCGGGGCGAAAGCGCCTCGGCGACCCGGCGAGAGACGATGTCGGCCGTGCTGCCCGCCGCAAGCGGGACGATCAGACGAATCGTCCGGTTCGGCCAGTCGGAAGGCTGATGCTGTTGCGCAGCCGCGGGAACGCCTGCGCACAGGATCGTGGCGGTTAGCGCCAGACTCAGCGCGCGGCGCTTTGAAACAGGCCTGTTTCGCATCATCGTACGATCCTCCGCTCGGTTGTCTCCGGAACTGATCCCGCTACACGGTGCGCCCATCGCTATAGACCGAGCGACGCGGTAACGAGCCGCCCAAGCTCCTTGCGCATCTTCGCCACGGTCTGCGCATGCGATCTCGAGCGAGCAAGGTTCTTCATCTCGTGGGGGTCCTCGACGAGATCGTAGAGCTCGTCGGCCTCGCTCCCGGTGGGCGACTTCTGCACCCAATGAATGTACTTGTAGCGCTCCGTGCGCACCGCCTTGTACGTCATGCCGTGCAACCAAGGCATGGCATTCTCGCTGAAGTACTCGCACATGAACGAACGCCGCCACCCCTTGGGCCGGTCGCTGTCGGCGAAAGCGGTAAGCGACGAGCCCTGCATCGTGGCCATGTCTCTCGCCTTTCCACCCGCGAGGTCGACCATCGTCGGCGCGATATCGAGCGCCAGGACCATGCGCTTGCGTTCGCCGGTACCGAGGCGACGGGGATACCTCAGCAGGAACGGCGTCCGGATGCCCTCTTCGTAGGCGAAGCGACGCTCCGGCCCCAAGCCGTGCTCACCGAAAAAGTAGCCGTTATCTCCGAGAAACAGCAGGACCGTTTCCTCGAGGATCCCCTGGCGCTCGAGCGAATCGAAGATCTGCCCGACTCCCTCGTCAACCGAGGCCATCATGGCCGCACGGAGCCTGATCTCCTCATCGGATCCGGACTGGATCCAGTCCATGACCGCACGTCCCTCGGGTTTCGCGCGCAGTTCAAATGCCTCGGCGAATGCCGGCTTCGTTCGCAGCGCCTGCTCCACCGTCATCACGTTCGGGCGCGGCGGGAAGTGCTCACCCCGGTACAGATCCATGTGGCGCGGCGCCACGATGTAACCGCCCTCCCCCGGCGTCAGAGTGCCGTCGGGAGCCTGGAAGGCATCCGGATGCACTGCCTTGTGGGCAAGAAAGAGCGAGAAAGGCCGATCGTGCTTGCGCTCGATGAACTCCAGCGCATGCGCGTTCAGCAAGTCGGTAACGTAGCCTTCGTGCTGTCGCTCATCGCCATCGATGTTCAGCACCGGATCGACGATGCCGCCGTGCCCGGGGAAGCTGACCCAGCGGTCATAGCCCGGCCTCGGCGTTGCACTATTGCCCATGTGCCACTTGCCCACATGCGCGGTCACGTAGCCGAGCCTTTGCAGGACGCGGTGGTAATTGTCGAGCCGGTGACTCAGGCCTTCCCGGGCGACGTTGTCGATGATGCCGTGGCGACTTGCATACTGACCGGTCACGATCGACGCGCGATTCGGCGAGCACAATGGCGTCGTGTGAAACGCGTTGACGAAGTTGAGCCCTTCGGCGCCGATCCGGTCGATGTTCGGCGTCTTCATGTACGGGTGCCCGCAAAACCCGACTTCATCGAATCGCAGGTCATCGATCAGAACGATGATCAGGTTCGGCTGCCTGGTTGATCCACGCTTCCTTGTCACAGATTGCTCCAGCTAGACTTCATCCGGTTGGCGAGTCCCATTTGCTCCGGATGCGGCTCACGCAATGTCCGCTGAATCGAACGGGCGATCCCGATCGGACCAGGAAGACGTATGCAGAACTCGTAGCGCTCCGGAACGATGTGAATTCGCAAAAACTCCAGGACTCGCCGGGCGTTCGACAGAGACCTGCGCTCCATCACCAAGACAGGGCCGCGCGGCGGCATCCGAAGCCAGCGGCTGACCCGCGTGGGCGGCGTTTCGCAGCGAATTGCAACGTCCGCCACCGAGACGCGTTCGCCCAGGAACTGCTCGACGATCTCGTAGGTCGTCAGATTGGCGGCACGCTCCTCGCCCAGCCCCGCCGCTGCAGCCGGAAGCCATGCCTGGACGACGGCAAACGGCTGTTCCTCGAGACTGTAGAGACGCGTCAACCGCACCGGCAAGTCCAAGCCTTCGGGCAGCCACTTGTCCGATCTGCCCGCCGATGTGGAGAACTCCAGCAGCCTTGTCTGCGGTTCGAGACCCTGCGCCCGCAACGCGTCGTGGAACCCGTGAAGCGAACCGAGGTCGTGCCGACGCATCGAGGCCGTCACGAAGCTTCCCTTTCCTCTGCGCGTGACCACCTGTCCGTTGCGCACCAGCCGGGCGACGGCTTGTCTCACCGTGATCCGCCCTACGCCATGCTCGCGCATCAGCTCCGCTTCGGTCGGGAGCCGGTCGCCGGGAGCCAGGGCACCCGATGCGATCCATTCGGCAATCAGAGAGGCCAGCTGCTCATACAGAGGCACCTCGCTGGATCTCTGCAGCATCGGGTCTTCGCTCGGTTGCACCACCTTCGACATGTTTGAAGGTCTTTGTTATCCCAGGATGTTCCAGGATGTTCTAACGCAGGTTTCGGCCTTGTCAACTGGCCTCGACAAACAGTCCCCACATTGCACAACTGACCCGCGGTCGCTGGACTCGCCGACGACGACGCGTCAGGCAGCGCTGCCAGCGCGCCTCCGCGACGCTGTCCTGGTCGTCTTCGTGTCGCCGATGACGGCGCCCACTTCTGCAGTCTCGCCGGTCAGCAACCGATGCACTGCCTGAAGATGCGTGCGCATCTCGAGCGCTGCCGCTTCGGCATCACGCGAGGCAAGCAGCTCGAGGAAGCGCCGGCGCGCCTGGACGAGATCGGGTTTCAGGCGTGCGCCCGCGGCCACGCGGGCGTGCAGGTATTTCATCAGGATGTCGGTCAGGGAATCGACGATCAGGCACAACGCGGCGTTGTGGCTCGCGGCGGCGAGCAGGCGGTAGAACTCCCGCGAGGATTCGAGCCTCGCGACGTATTCGCCCGAAAGCGTGACCTTTTCGGTCGCCTCGACATTGGCCGCCAACGCCTCCAGGTCGGCACGCGTCGCGCGTTCGCAAGCCAGTCGTACGACCGTGTCCTGGATGTACAGGCGCGCCTCGGTCAGCTCCCGCAGCGAGATCGATCCCAGATGCATCAGATCCTGCATCGCTCGCGTCATGCTCCCGGGGTCGCCCTCGCGGATGAACGCGCCGCCCTTGACGCCCTTTCGCAACTCGACGACACCGGCGAATTCCAGTGTGCGCAGCGCCTCGCGGACCGCGTTGCGGCCCACGCCGAGCTGCACTGCGAGCTCCCGCTCGGCCGGGAGCTTGTCGCCCGGCTTCAGCGCGCCGGCCGCAAGCTGGTCGCGGATGCGCTCGCAGATCTCCTCGAATGCCCGGCGCGACCGGATCGGTTCGAAAGCGATCTTGCGTGCGGGAGCCTCCATCTCAGCGTCCGGTGAATCGCGGCTTGCGCTTCTCGACGAAGGCACTGACCGCCTCACGATGGTCGTCGGTATGGAAGGTGCACATCTCCAGTGCGTAGGAAGCGTCCATGATCAGGTTGAACTGGTCCTTGATGGCCTTGTTGACCGATAGCTTCGTCCAACGGATCGCCCACGGTGCTCCATCGGCCAGCTCCTGGGCGAGTTCGCGCGCTTTCGGCAGTACTTGCTCCGGCGGCAGGGCGTAGTTTACGAGGCCCATGCGTTCGGCGTCGACGGCGCCGATCAGGTTGCCCCGCATCAGGAACTCCTTGGCGCGGTTCGGGCCCACGAGCATCGGCCAGATCACCGCGCCGCCGTCGCCGGCCACCAGGCCGACCTTCACGTGCGGATCGGCAATGCGCGCGGTGTGCGATGCAACCGTGATGTCGCACAGCAAGGCCACCGTCGCAGCCAGCCCGACGCAGTCGCCGTTGATCGCACATACGACGGGCTTCTCGCAGTCGAGGATGTTCTGGACGATGCGCCGCCCGCCGCTGGGTTCGAGCATCGCCCCCTCCTCGAAGACGTCGCCGCCCGGCCGATCCTGCATGCCCTTGATGTTGCCGCCGACGCTGAAGTACTTGCCCGAGCCGGTGAGCAGGATCGCGTTGACCTGCGGGTCGCGCGCGAGGTCGGCCCAGATGTCCTGCAACTCGACGTGGAAGCGGTGCTCGATGCGATTGCCGGTTTCGGGCCGGTTCAGCGTCACGGTCGCGACGCGGTCGGTTTTTTCGATCTTCAGGCACTCGTAGCGGGTGTAGTCCATGTTCAATCCGTCGTTGACATCGGTAATGGGGAAGGCATAGTATGAATGGAGGGTCCATTCAATACAAGGCCCATTATGCAATCCGCCCAAAGACAAACCGCCCGACACCCGGGCAACGTTCCGGAGCAGACAGCCCCATGAAGTTCACCGAAGAGCAAGTCGCGTTTCGCGACAGCGTTCGCCGCATGGTCGAACGGCACGTCGCGCCGATCGCCGCCGAGATCGACGAAACCGACCGATTCCCGACCGAACTGGTCGAGTTGTTCGGCGAGATGGGCCTGATGCAACTGTGGGTGCCCGAGCGCTACGGCGGGCCCGAGGGCAACCTGACCATGATGTGCATCGCGCGCGAGGAGATCTCGCGGGTTTCGCCGGCCTGTGGATCCATCGCCGGACTGAACACGATGTTCATCATGCCGCTGCTTCATTTCGGGACGGAGGAGCAGCGCCAACGCTTCCTGCCCCTCATCGCCCGACGCGGCGTGGTAACCGCGATCGCGATTTCCGAACCGCAGGCGGGGTCCGACGTCAGTGCGATGAGCACGCGGGCCGTGCGCGACGGCGACAGCTACGTGATCAACGGCCGCAAGCAATGGTGCAGCTACGGCGTCGAGGCCGAGTACATCGTGTTGATGGCGCGCACCGCCCAGGGCGGCGGCGCCGACGGAATCAGCGCCTTCGTGATCGAACCGAAGAAGATGAAGGGCGTCGCCTTCGGCCGGCACGAGCGCAAGATGGGCTGGCGCGGTGCGCCGAACACGCCGATCTTCCTGGACAACGTGCGGGTGCCTGCCGAGAACCTGATCGGCGAGGAAGGCAAGGGCTTCCGGGCGTCGATGCGTGCGCTCGACCTGAACCGCCCGACGATCGGCGCGCAATCGGTCGGACTGGCGCAGGGCGCCCTCGACGCGTCAGTGGCTTACGCCAAGGAGCGCAAGCAGTTCAAGCGCAGCATCGGCGAGTTCCAAGGCGTGCAGTTCATGCTCGCAGACATGGTGATGCAGATCGAGGCCGCGCGTTCCCTGGTGTACGAGTGCGCGCGCGCCGGCGACGAGGGTGACTGGGATCGCTTGAACGTGCTGGCGAGCATGGCCAAGTGTTTCGCAAGCGACATGGCGATGCGGGTCACCACCGACGCCGTGCAGATCTTCGGCGGCTACGGCCACACCCGTGACGACCCGGTGGAACGCATGATGCGCGACGCCAAGCTTGCGCAGATTTTCGAAGGCACCAACCAGATCCAGCGCATGGTCATCGCGCGCCATTTGCTCGCCTGATCCGAGCCCGGTTCCATCCCAAGACAAACGAGGAGAATCACCATGAACAAGCTGCTCAGCCACCTTGTCGCGTTCCTGCTATGCGGGTTCACGGTCGGCGCGATGGCACAGCCTGGCTATCCGTCGCGACCGATCCGCCTCGTCGTGCCCTACGCGGCCGGCGGCACGACCGACATCATGGCGCGCGTGCTGCAGGTTCCGATGCAAGAGGATCTCGGCCAGCCGATCGTCGTCGACAACAAGGCCGGCGCGGGCGGCGCGATCGGGATGAAAGATGCGGCCCACGCGGCAGCAGACGGCCACACGATCGTGTTCATCAACAACGGACTGGTTGCCACGACGCCGATTCTGCAAAGGGGCGCCGAGTATGACGGGGTGCGCGACTTCGCGCCGATCGGAATGGTCGCCTCCTCGCCGATGCTCGTCGTCGTCAACGGCGAACTTCCAGTCAGCGATCTGAACGAGTTCCTCGTCTACGCGAAGAAGAATGCCGGCAAGCTCGACTACGCAAGCGCCGGCCCCGGTTCGTTCGGCCACCTCTCCACCGAATTGTTCCTGCGCGCGGCCGGGCTGAAGATGGTGCATGTGCCGTACAAGGGGCAGGCGCCGACGCTCAACGCCGTTCTCGCCGGCGAGGTGAAATTGCTCATCACGTCGCCGTCGTCGGCGATGAACAGCCAGATCGCTGCGGGCAAATTGAAGCTGCTGGGCGTCGGCTCGGCCGAGCGATCCCCGCTGTATCCGGAAACGCCCACCGTCTCGACAGCCCTTCCCGGCTACCAGGCCGAATCGTGGTTCGCATTGCTTGCTCCCGCAGGCACGCCGCCCCAGGTGATCGCGAGGCTGAACAAGGCGCTGAACAGCGCGCTGGCGCTGCCCGACGTACAGGAGCGATTCAGGACCTTCGGGCTCATCGCCGAGTCCAGCACGCCGGAACAACTGCGCGATCGAAACATCGCGGAGGTCGAGCGCTGGGCGGCGGTGATCCGCGAGTCCGGAATCAAGGCTCAATGAGGGTCCGGGAAGTGACCGGAGTGCATGAAAATTCGGACGCGCGCGCCGCGGACCTTCCGACCGACGAGGAACGCCGCCTTCTGCGGGATTCCGTGCGCGGCTTGCTTGCCCAGGCTTGGCCCGTCGCCGAAGCAGTGGAGCGCGGCGTCGATCCTGCCGCGTTGCGGCGTCTCTGGACCTTGCTCGCCGGGCAGGGCATTACCGCGCTGGGAAGCGATCCAGCCGAAGGCGGTGTGCACGAATTGCTGGTCGTGCTGCAGGAACTGGGTCGTGCCGCATGCCCCGCGCCGCTGATCGATGCCGGCTTGCTCAACCTGGCGCTCGCCGATCGCAGCGACGATGCGCCGGAGATCGATCGCCTGCTCGCCGGCATGCGAAACGGCAACGCGTATGCATGCCTGTCGTTTGGTGACGCAGACCTCGCCCGCAGGACCGGCGCAATATCGCTTGCCGGCGATCGCATTTCCGGCAGACTGGATTTCGTCGAAGGCGCGATCGCCGCGACGCACTTCGCCGTCATCGTCGGCGATGGATCCGCGCTCGCCGTGGTTCGAGGGCAGGCTGCTGGCATCGCGATCACGCCGACCCGCGCGATGGGGATGGACGGCTTGTGTCGCGTCGATCTCCATGACGTCCCTGCCGACGTAGTCGCGCTCGGTCGGGAACGCGTGCGCGACCTGCTCTCGATCTCGCGCCTGGCACACGCGGCACGCGCCTGGGGCGCGGCGGATCGCTCGTTCGAGCTCGTCGTTCAGTACGCGAAGGATCGCAGGCAGTTCGGCCAGCCGATCGGCCGCTTCCAGGCGATCCAGCACAAGCTTGCGGACAACCTGATCGCGCTGCGGGCGGTGCATGCGAGCCTGGACAACGCCGCCGCCCATCACGATCGCCGCGTCGATGACTGGCGCAGTTTCGCGGCGGCCGCCTTCGCGCAGGCGAGCTCGTCGCTGCGCCAGGTTTCGCTCGAAACCCATCATGCATTCGGTGCCATCGCTTATGCCGAAGATCATGAGGCGCCTCGCCATTTCAGGCGGGTCCACCTCGACGTCGTGCGGCACGGCGGCGAGCGCGCCGCACATGAAGAGCTCGCCGCGCGTTACCTGGACGAAGAGCCGGCCGAGCTGCCCGAGCTCGACCTCGGCGAGTCCGCCAATGCCTTTCGAGGCGAGGTGCGCGCCTGGCTCGCCGAGCATTGGCCCGCACACCGCCGCGAGGCCTACGAGGCGTCGGAGCACGCACATCGCGACCACGAACCGCAGTTCGCCCGTGAACTCGGAGAGACCGGATGGCTGGGCCTGACCTGGCCGGCGCGCTTCGGCGGCCAGCAGCGTTCGCCCTACCATTGGATGGCCTTTCTCGAGGAGATGAACCGCGTCGATGCGCCCCGCGCCGGCGCGCCGATCCAGGCGGCCGCGTGGATGAGCTTCGGTCAGCCCGAGCAGCAGGCGCGCTACCTGCCGGAACTGCTGCGCGGCGAAGTCATGTACGGCATGTGGTACAGCGAGCCCGACTCGGGCTCCGATCTCGCCTCGATCCGGACGAGCGCCGTGCGTGACGGCGACGAATGGGTGATCAACGGCCAGAAGATCTGGACCACGACCTACTGGGCAGACTACATGTGGCTGGCGGCGCGCACCGATCCGGCCGCGAAGCCTCCGCACGCGGGCATCAGCATGTTCGTCGTGCCGACCGACACGCCCGGCATCACGCGCAAGCCGATCAGGACGATGTACGACGGCGAGTTCTGCAACACCTTCTTCGACGACGTGCGTGTTCCGGCCGACGCCCTGGTCGGCGAGCCCGGTCGTGGCTGGGAAATCCTCACGGGATCGCTGGGCACCGAGCGCGCGTTCGTCGGCGCCGGCATCCTGATGAAGCTCGCGAGCCAGTTCGCGGAGATGTGCGAATACATCCGCGGGCTCGAGGTCGACGGCCGGCCGCTGCGGCTCGACCCCCTGGTGCGCGACACGATCGGCGGCCATGCGGCCCGGATCGAGGCAGGCCGACAGCTCGCGCTCGAATGCGTGCGGATCCTCGCACGGGGCGAGATGCCGACCTGGGAAGCAGCGGTCACCAAGGTTTTCGCCGGCGAGTTGATGGAGCGCTTCCATGAGTCGGCCCTCGACATCCTCGGCATGGAGGCGACCCTGTCGGCCGGTGCTGCGGGAGCTCCGATGCACGGGCGCCTCGAGCAGAAGCTGCGCCACTCGCTGATGTGGGTGATCAGCATCGGCACCAACGAAATCCAGCGCAGCTTGATCGCACAGCGCGCGCTGGGCCTGCCCAGATAAATGGATGGAAACGCAAACGATGGAAACCGGTTCTTCGCCTGCGCGCGTGGATGCGCTCGCCGGCATCCGCGTCGTCGACTTCACGATCGTGATGTCGGGTCCGATGTGCACGCGCATGCTCGCCGACGCGGGTGCCGACGTGATCAAGATCGAGCCGCCCGAAGGCGACATGGTGCGCCAGCGTCCACCCTTTCGCGCCGGCATCAGCACCTATTTCTCGTCGATGAACTGCGGCAAGCGCAGCACCGTTCTCGACCTGCACACGCCGTCGGGGCTGCAGGCGGCGCGCGAACTGGCCGCCCTGGCCGACGTCGTCGTCGAGAACTTCCGACCCGGCGTGATGAAACGGCTGGGGCTCGACTACGAAACGCTCGCACACGACAACCCGCGCCTGATCTATTGCGCGATCTCCGGCTTCGGCCAGAGCGGGCCGATGTCGCAGGCCCCGGCCTATGCGCCGATCATCCACGCCGCCTCGGGCTACGAGGATGCCTTCACACGCTACCAGGGCGAAAGCTCGCGACCGGCGAACAACGGCATCTTCATGGCCGACGTCCTCGGGGCGATCCACGCGGCGAGCGCGATCCAGACCGCACTGCTGCAGCGCCACCGCACCGGGCGCGGCCAGAGCATCGACGTATCGCTGATGGACTCGGTGCTGGGCATGCTGATCTACGAACTGCAGAACGCGCAATTCCCCGCCGAGCGGCAGCGTCAGGTCTACCAGCCGGTGCGCGCCAGCGACGGCTGGGTCATGGTCGCGGCGATCACGCCGCGCAACCTGGCGGCGCTTTTCGACGTGATCGGATTCCCGCATGGCAAGACCGACCCGCGCTTCGCTTCGGTGGCCGAAAGAGAAGCGAACTGGCACGCGCTGCTCGGAATCGTAGAGGCATGGACCTCGCGGCGCACCGCGCTGGAATGCGAGCGGATCCTGATGCAGGCCGGCGTGCCCTGCGCGCGTTACCGGACGGTGGGCGAGGCCATGTCGGACCCGCAGGCGCAACATCGCGAGTCGATGGCCACCGTCGGGACGCCGTCGGAGCCGTTCAAGGTTCCGAATCCTCCGTACAAGCTGTCGAAGAGCCGGGTGGAGGCTCGAAACCTGCTGCCCCATCTCGGCCGCGACACCGAGGAAGTCTTGCGTACCGTACTCGGCTACGACCCGGCCAGGCTGGACGCGATGCGCGCGGAAGGCGTCTTCGGAGCAGCCGTCGAGGTCGGTGCAGGGTGAGTGTGACGTCGGGAGATCAGCAGCCTGCGCGAAAGAAGGGTTCGCATGTCTCGGCGGGTGTCGAAAATGACGTGGATGTAGATCACTTCCTCCCTGACCTCATGGAGGATGCGGTTCATGCCTGAAACCACTTGGCGGTACTGCTGCAGGCCCACGTCGACGACTTCATCGGGGATGGAGCCGCCTCGGGGGAAGCGCTGAACGGAGCGGACGGATGCCCGGATCTTTTCGTAGGTCTCTCGCCAGGCGGTGTTTCCGAAGCTCCTCACGATGTAGCGACGCAGTTCCTTCAAGTCCTCTTCGGCGCCGGCAAGGAGGACAGCCCTCATTCGCGCTCTTCGTCGTCGAGTTCCGCAAAAACGCCCTCGGCGTCACGGAAACGGCCTTGCTCGATATCCTGGTTGCCCATGGCGAGAATCTTCAGGAGGGCCATGGTTTCTTCCTGTTGCTCGTAGGTGCGCACGTCCATGACCACAAGCTTGGCTTCGCCGTTCTGGGTGATGAGCATGGGCTCGCGGGACTCGGAAATATCCTTGACGATCTCGGCCGCATGGCTCTTGAGATAGCTGATGGGCTTGATGTGCGTAGAGAACCTCATCGCCTGACTCCTCGTTTCGCTCATGTGACTAAATATAGTCCGAATTCGGTCCTAAAGCCCAAGACTGCAAACCGACTGGGTACTGATCGCACTGCTGTTCCGCTAACAGGTCGTTAGCAGCCACTACATGGCGCTGATGACCTTCGACGACCGGCGCTTCGCACGCAAGGCGCGCAAGCTCGGCTTGTCGCCCGCCGTAACCGTGGCTTCTTGAGCGCGCAGCTGACGCTGTGCAAGGCGCGCGCTCGTTCCGCGCCAACCGCCATTCGTCCCCGAGTATGCCGAACGCGGCCCTGCGCGCGCCGAGGCGTGGCTATGATTCGGGCGCAATCGAGCGCTCGATGCGCGCTGCCACCCATCAGACCCAAACCGAAATCCCTCGATGACGAAGAGACGCATCGTCTTCCTTGCCTCCGTTGAGTTCGTCACCTGCTGTTCGAGCGAGCGATGAGCGAGCGCGGTATCGCCATCACGGTCTTGCTGCTGACGAACGCAGCGACCGTACTCGCCCAATCGGGGGCGCTACCCTCTCCGTCCCGAATCGTCTACAAGTGCTTCGTGGACGGCAAAGCGTCCTATTCGGACTCGCCGTGCCTCGGCGCCCAAGTCGTGGACATATCGCCGACTCGTGGCCTCGACAAGATGTCGGGGCACAAACGCGTCGGCCACGACATCAGCCGGGAATCGCACCGTGAACTGATCGCAGACGCGTTGAAGCCGCTTACCGGCATGGACGCTGGCCAATTGAAAGTCGCCCAGCGCCGACAGCGGCTTCCCGCTTCCGCGCAAGTCGAGTGCGGGGCTCTGGACCGGACGATCTCTCGTCGCGAAGCGATCGAGCGATCGGCTGCGGGCGATTCACTGCAATCGGTGCAGAAAGAACTGCTCGCTGCAAGAAAGCGATTCCGCGCACTGGGCTGTTGAGACCGGGCGAGAGCATGCCGAAGAAGGAGCGCAGCAAAGCAGGCGCGGTCGCAAGGCGAAGAAAAGCCGCGGCGCTCCAGGCGCTCGCCGGCGGCGCGTTCCTTGTCATCCTCCCGAGCATCCTCGGCGCCTCGCCGCTGACCGAACCGCTGACGAGCGTCAGGCCGATCGGCGGACTCCTGTTCGGTCTGGGAGCGGTGCTCTTGCTTGTGCAGCACCTCCAAACGCGCACCCCTTCGGCGGCAGCAGCGCAAGTCACAGCGCGAGGAATCCGTCAGGCGAGGCCCGAACGCTCCGCGAGCAAGGATCCCCGGCAGCGGAAACCCGTCGACGGAAGCGCCGAGCGCGCAACGATCCGGGAGCAGGCGCCGAACGGATCATTCGCAGCGGCCGACGAAGAATCCGGGAACGAGGAAACGGCCGTGACCCGGGATTCACCGTCGCGCCTGTCTCCGGAACTTCTGTCGCAGATCGAATGGCGCCGCTTCGAAGCACTTGTCGAAGCCCTGTTCCGGATGTCCGGATTCGAGACGCGATCGCAGTCGCACGGGGCCGACGGTGGTGTCGATCTGTGGCTCTACGCGCGATCGCAACCCGACACACCGGTCGGCATCGTCCAGTGCAAGCACTGGAACGGCAGACGCGTCGGCGTCGACAAGATGCGCGAACTGCGGGGCGTCATGGCATCGCACGGATTGCACCGCGCCCAGTTCGCAACCACGTCGGCCTTTACGCCCGACGCGATCGAGTTCGCTTCAGGAAACGGCATCCATCTTCTGGATGGGCAGAGCCTCTTGCGCCTGATTGCCAAGCGCTCCGAGCAGGAGCAGGCTGCGTTGCTGGCGGTCGCCACCGAGGGCGAGTACTGGCGGCCGACCTGCGTGAACTGCGGGATCAAGCTCGTCGAGCGTGCGTCGCGCGACAACGGAAAGTCGTTCTGGGGTTGCGCGAACTATCCGCGCTGTCGCACGACGATGCCGATGCGCGAGGCATGACTCGCGAAGCAGCGAAGCAGCGATCGAAATCGCTTCGAGGAAGCCGGTCGACGAGGCCCGGAAAATGGCTGCAACGCCGCAGGCCATCAGCCAGGCGACGACTCCCCAGCATATGGGACGAAAAAAGGAGCGCACCACGGCAATCTTGGCTCGACGTGCCGGCTTCGCCTGTCGGCATCGCTTCCAGCGGAGGTTTCCGATGGATCTGCGATCCAGCTCCTTTCACTTTCCGTCGACCGAAGACACCGGCCCGCAATCGGCGAGCGCGCAGTTCGCCTTCCCCCGCGCCGTGCGCCAGGCAGCCGTCGGGATCACCGGCTATTCGGCCAGCTTCGAGAACGGCGAAGACCATCATCTCGGACGGCTGATCGTCGAACTGAACGCCAGCGTGAACGGCGCCGATCCGACCAAGGTCGACGTCTCCGGCAACTTCGGATTGCGCGACTGGTCGGGCAACTGGGACGACCCCTACGGGGGCCTCGTCGAATTCACGCTGCTCGCCGACCTGGTCGGGATCGCGCCGCCGGCGCCCGGAGCGCCACGCGGCGACCTGATCGTCGTCGACGCCGAGATCACGCAGGCGATCCAGCACTTCCGCAGCGATCGCCATCTCGATGCGGCGAACGTGTTTCCCGACAACTCGATCCGGCTCGTCGCCGCCAAGCCCGCGGTCGTCAGGCTGTACGTCGACTACGACGCGTCGAGCGGACTGGCCCCGATCGCGTCGCTGTCGGGCGAGCTGCTCGTGACCGTCGCCGGCGCCACCACGACGATCCCGGCGTCGCGAGCGATCGCGCCGCGACGCGATGCGTCGATCGACCGCGGGCAGCGTGACCACACGCTGAACTTCCTGATTCCCGAGGCCCTCTGCCAGGGCACGATCGACTTCGTCGCGCGCGTCTTCGACGTGCTCGACCGCAGCCAGTTCTCGGCGGACTTCGTGCGCACGCTGTCGTTCGAGGCCATGCCCGACCTTTCGATCATGGCGGTCGGCATCGCCTACACCGGCGACGACGTCAGCGATCCGACGCAGCTGGCGGCGCCGACGATGGCCGACTTCACCGCGCTGTTCGGCTTCACCGAGGCCGTCTATCCGATTCCACAGGTCGTGATCTCGAGCTTCGTCACGATGAGCTACGACGCCGACGTGAAGTCCGACATCAACGACGGCTGCGACAAGATGGGCGACCTGAAGGATGCGGTCGCCGAGCTGCGCGGCGATTCCGACGACATCGTCTACGGGCTGTACAACGCCGGCGTGGACACCGGATCGGTCGGCGGATGCGGCGGCGGTGGCGCGGCGGTCGGGCGGATCGGCGCGCAGGGCACCGCCGCGCACGAGATCGGCCACGCGCTCGGACGCAAGCACGCGCCCTGCGACAACGTCACACGCTGCGCCGAACCGAAGAACACCGACGACGACTATCCGCGCTATGCCGGCTTCGATTCGGACAGCATCGGCGAATACGGCTTCGACATGCGGCCGGCCTTCGGCCAGGTCCTGCCGCCCTCCACGGCACACGACATGATGGGCTATTCGGGCGGACGCTGGATCAGTCCGTACACCTACAAGGCGCTGATGAGCCGCATTCCCGAGTTCGCGGCGGGCGCCGCGGCCGATGCCGCATTCGCCGCCGGACGCAGGCCCGAACCGCGCGGTGACTGGATCGCGATCAAGCAGCCGACGCTGTTCCTGCGCTTCGACATCCTGCGCGACCGCAGCGTGCGCTTCCAGCCGGCGTTTCACTTCGACGCGCGACCGCGCCCGCACGGCGCCGAGAAGACGGAATTCTCGATCGAACTGCTCGACGAGAAAGGCGAACTGCTGCGCACCGCGTGCCTGTACGTCGATGAAACCGGCTGCGGCTGCTCGTGCCATGGCGCCGGTTGGCCGGTGAAGATCCGGCACGCGATCGCCTTCGACCCCCGCGCCCGCAGCATGGTGCTCGCCGAATGCGAGAAAGAACTCCAGCGCTGGCCGATTCCGGAGCCGCCGAAGGTGTCGATCGACGTCGACGGCGCCGACTCGAAGGCCGGGGAACTCATGCTGCGCTGGGACGCCTCGGCTGCTGCGAACGACGAGGAATCGCTCTGGTTTCTCGTGCAATGGCGTGACCGCCGCGGCACGTGGCGCGGCGCCGCACCGCGCACGCGCAAGCGCTCGATGGCCGTGCCCAAGC
>CALLYQ010000476.1 GCA_937858875.1 uncultured Lautropia sp.
GCCGGTCCCAAGGGTATGGCTGTTCGCCATTTAAAGAGGTACGT
Organism: uncultured Lautropia sp.; assembly: GCA_937858875.1. GTDB lineage: Bacteria > Pseudomonadota > Gammaproteobacteria > Burkholderiales > Burkholderiaceae_E > Zeimonas. The sequence continues at coordinate 45 of CALLYQ010000476.1, forward strand.
GAGCTGGGTTCAAAACGTCGTGAGACAGTTTGGTCCCTATCTGCTGTGGGCGCTGGAAATTTGACGGGGCCTGCTCCTAGTACGAGAGGACCGGAGTGGACGCACCTCTGGTGTACCTGTTGTCACGCCAGTGGCATTGCAGGGTAGCTAAGTGCGGAAGAGATAACCGCTGAAAGCATCTAAGCGGGAAACTCGCCTGAAGATTAGATTTCCCTGGGGACTTGATCCCCCTGAAGGGTCGTTCGAGACCAGGACGTTGATAGGCTGGGTGTGGAAGCGCAGTAATGCGTTAAGCTAACCAGTACTAATTGCCCGTGAGGCTTGACCCTATAACTTTGCAAGCTAGCCAGCATATGAGCTGCAATGTGATGGTGGTGCAACTCACAACTCTCTGCGTGTACCCGCACGCAACGCGACCGCCTCGCGGTCGCTAAAAAGACTGCTACGAATCTTCGATCGAATTGGCTCTTGCGTTACGCGGTTCGCTGCGTGGCGAGAGGGCAAAAAGTTATGTCTGATGACCATAGCGCGGTGGAACCACCCCTTCCCATCCCGAACAGGACCGTGAAACGCCGTTGCGCCGATGATAGTGAGCCCGCGCTCGTGAAAGTAGGACATCGTCAGGCAAGTCCGACGCAAAAAAGCCACCCTTCGGGGTGGCTTTTTTGCATTCCGGGCGCGCCTCGCGCTGGCTCACCCGAGTTCGACAGTTCGGCCGCGAAAACGCGCCTTTCCGGGTAAGCGCTCCCGCATCCATGCGGGTTTGCGGCCGATCAGTCGAGAATTCGTGTGGTGGCACGTTTGGACCGACAATAGGCATTGTTGACTTAGCCGTATCGGCTGATACAGTGGCGGCATGTTCGTCAAGATCACCGCCTCCGGTAGTCGTCGCTACGTGCAACTGGTCGAGTCGTATCGCGACGACGCCGGGCGGGTGAAAAAGCGTACCGTCGCGACACTCGGGCGGCTCGATCAGCTGGGCGGCGAGCTTGATTCGGTGATCAACGGACTAATGAAGGTGGCCGGTCGCGAGCCCGCGGCGGCGGCAGCCGCACCACCGGCCATTACCTTTGAATCGGCGCGCGCCTTCGGCGACGTCTGGGCACTCACGGAGTTGTGGAATTCGCTGGGCTTCTCGGCGCTGCGGCGCGTGTTTCGCCGCACGCGCCACACGATCGACGTCGAGGCCTTGATCCGCGTGATGGTCTTCAACCGACTTTGCGATCCGGAGTCCAAGCTCGGCGTGCTGCGCTGGCTCGAAACGGTGGCCTTGCCCCAGGTCAACGTCGCCAACATCACCCATCAACATTTACTGCGCGCGATGGATGCGCTCGTCGATCAGGGCGAGGCGGTCGATGCGGTAGTCGCCGATCTGCTGCGGCCGATGATCGATCAGGATCTGTCGGTGGTGTTCTACGACTTGACAACGATCCGTACCGAGGGCCTGAGCATTCAGGCCGACGATGTGCGCCGCTTCGGCATGGCCAAGGAAGGGCTGATCGCCCGCCAGTTCATGCTTGGCGTAGTGCAAACGGCCGAGGGGCTGCCGATCTATCACGAGGTGTTCGATGGCAACGTGGCGGAGACCAAGACGCTGCTGCCGACACTGAAGACCGTGCTTGCACGCTTTCCCAGCGTGCGCCGCCTGATCTTGGTGGCCGATCGGGGGCTGCTCAGCCTGGACAACCTGGCGCAGTTGAACGAAGTGCGGCTCGCCGGCGGCCAGGCGCTCGAATTCATCCTCGCGGTGCCGGATCGGCGCTATGCGGAGTTCGCCGACGTGCTGGCACCGTTTCACCGCGCTCGCTGTCGCGAAGCCGCCGAAGAGGTTATCGGAGAGCTCGCCTGGAACGGCTTGCGGCTGGTCGCCGCGCACGATCCGCTGCGCGCAGCGCAGCAGACGCAGCAGCGCGACGAGCTGATCGCCGCGCTCATGGCGCAAGCCGAGCAGTGGGCCGGCAAACTCGACGCCCAGGAGGCCGGCGTCAAACACCGCGGGCGCAAGCTCTCGGACAGCGGCGCCAAGGCACGGTTCTTCCATGCGGTGAGCGAAGCGCACCTGTCGCAGATCATCAAGGTCAACTTGAAAAATGATCTGTTCAGCTACGACATCGACGAGCGCGCACGCGCGCTGGCCGAAATGATGGACGGCAAGCTGCTGCTGGTCACGAACGCAATCGATCTCGACGACCGGCAGGTCGTTGCGCGCTACAAGTCGCTTGCCGATATCGAGCGTGGATTCAAGGTGCTGAAGTCCGAACTCGAGATTGGACCGGTGTATCACCGCTTGCCGCAGCGGATTCGCGCGCACGCGGCGATCTGCTTCATGGCGTTGGTCCTGCATCGGGTAATGCGCTGGCGGCTGAAGGCGGCCGACAGTGCGCTGTCGCCCGAACGCGCCCTCGAAACGTTGCGTCGCGTCCAGCACCACCGCGTTCGCCTGAACGGCGCCGAGCCGGTCACCGGAGTGTCGTCGATCAGCGCGCAGCAAGCCGAGGTGCTCGGCGCGCTGAACGTCAAGAAACCGGTCGCCTGCGAACAACTGGCCCTGTTGTAGGGGAGCGTTTGCAAACCGCTCTCAGTGAAATCAGACAGTTACGCGATTAACTGTCGAACTCCGGGGCTCAGCCTTGCGCTCGCTCAGATTCGGCTTGCTCAGATTCGCGGAGCGGCCGCCTGCGCTCCCGGCGTCTGGCTGTTGGCGGCTGCGCGCACGATCGTTTCGCGTAACCAGGCATGCCCGGAGCGATCTTCACGCGTTCGCCGCCATAGAGCGGCGACGTTGACTCGGGGCAGCGCAAAAGGTACGGAGCGAACGGTCATTGCGGACGCCATGCCGGTCGATGCGACGAAATGGCCCGGCAGCACTGTAAGCAGGTCGGAGTTCGCGACGACCATGCCGGCGGTGAAGAACTGGTTGACCGTCAGAACAACCCGTCGGCGCCGGCCGAGTGCGGCGAGCGCTTCGTCGACGAATCCGAACGGGCGCCCGGAGAAGCTGACGAGCAGGTGGGAGGCGTCGCAGTACGCGTCGACGCTCAACTCTCCCTTTGCAAGCGGATGGTCGCGCCGCATGACGCACAGGTAGTCGCTGCTGTAGAGCTGTTGGTAAGCGAATTGGGTTCCCGGCTGCTCATTGCTCTCGGCCGAATCGACCGCTGCGATCGTGGCCGGAAAGTATCCGGCTGCAAGGTCGATGTCCTGCGAGTCCAGCAGATTGCGTGGGTCGCGGGTGGTCAGCGGTAGCACTCTCAGCGACACGCCGGGTGCTTCGCGCTGCACGATGTCGATCATCATCGGAATAAGCAGCGCGGCGGTGGCATCGGCCATTGCCATCGTGAAGCTGGTTCGCGATTCGCCGGGATCGAAATTTGCGGGTGCGAAAGTCTGTCGCAACTGGGATAGTGCTTCCCGCACCGATGGCCACCAGGCGAGCGCCGCGGGGGTCGGCTCGACGCCGTGCCCGGAGCGCACCAGCAGCTCGTCGCCAAGGGCGTCTCGGAGTCGGCGAAGCGCGTTGCTGACAGCTGGCTGAGACATCGCCAGGTTGCGCGCTGCTTTCGTGAGGTTGCGCTCGGCCATGATCTCGTCGAAGACGCGAAGCAGATTCAGATCGAGGGTGCGGAAGTTCATGGGAGAAGTGGGGTCGCCGTATCATTCATGGAGGTTATGGATATCATGCCAAACATCCATTGGAAATATGGTGGAAAACGTCGATAATAGCGGTGTGGTGCAGCGCAGCATCATCCAGGGAAAGCGAACCGCGCGTTCGCCGGCCGGACAAAAGTTCCGAAGTCGCCTGGGCCTGCGAATTGCTGCATGAGAGTTTCTGGACGGCGGCCTTGCCGACGTCTACCCGGTGTCTCCTCCTCCACCCCAAAGGTGGATTAAACCCGAACCGCAAGGTTCGGGTTTTTTTTCGCTCCGATATTTCGCTGCGATATAGTGCGATCCGCGATCCGCGCTCAGCTTGGCGCTGATGCGGACCTGGCGATGCCACGCAGCTTGAACGAAGGAGAGACCTGTCTGATGGATTCGGCGATTCCGGAACCCTTGTGGCGCCCTTCGGCAGACCGCATAGAGAACGCCGGGATCACCCGGTTCCTGCGCTGGCTACAGACGCATCGCGGCCTCCAGTTCCAGGATTATGAGGCGCTGTGGCGTTGGTCGGTCGACGACATCGCGGGCTTCTGGGAGTCCTTTCGCGAGTTTTCGAACATCGCGTTGCATTCGCCGGCCGAGACCGTGCTGGTCGAGAACCGGATGCCCGGTGCCGACTGGTTCTTCGGCGCGACGCTGAACTACGCCGAACAGATGCTCTCGCCGGGGCTGCAACCCGAGGTCGCAGTCAAGCCGGCGATCGTTTTCGAATCGGAACTTCGCGAACGGACGGAAATCTCGTGGGCGACGCTGCGCGGAGAAGTCGGCGCACTGGCAGCAGCGTTGCGCAGCGCCGGCTTGCAAGCCGGTGACCGCTGTGTCGCCTACATGCCGAACATTCCGGAGACCGTCGTTGCACTGCTGGCGGCGACCGGCGTTGGCGCCATCTGGTCGAGCACCGCGCCCGACCTGGGCTCGGTCAGCGTTCTCGATCGGTTCCGTCAGATCGCACCGAAGGTCCTGTTTGCCGTCGACGGCTACCGCTACGGCGACAAGAATTTCGATCGCCGGCATATCGTCCGCGAACTGATCGCCGAGCTGCCCACACTGGAGCTCGTTGGTTTCGTCCCGTATCTGGATTGCGACGCGACGCTGGACCTGGGTGGACTTGCCGACCGTGCGGGCAGCATCGCCGGCCCGCCGCGGCAGTTGCGATTTCGAGACATTGTGGACACACCCCAAGAGCCGGCGTTCACGCCAGTCCCGTTCTCGCACCCGCTGTGGATCGTCTACTCGTCGGGGACGACGGGGATGCCGAAACCGATCGTGCACGGCCACGGCGGAACGACACTCGAGTTGCTCAAGTCGAACATGCTGCACCTCGACGTGCAGCCGAACGATCGATTCTTCTGGTTCTCGTCGACGAACTGGATCATGTGGAACCTCTGGGTGTCCACGCTGGGTACCGGGGCGACGCTGTTGCAGTTCGACGGCAACCCGGGCCATCCTGACCTGGGAACGCTGTGGCGGCTGGCCGAGCGTGAGAAGCTGACTTTCATGGGCATCAGCCCGGCGTTCATCGCGATGTGCATGAAGGCAGGCATGAAGCCGCGCGAGCAGTTCGACCTGTCGGCGCTGCGCACGATCGGCTCGACCGGCTCGCCGCTGCCGGAAGAGGCCTATCGCTGGCTCTACGCAAATGTCGGAACCGATCTGCTGATCGCATCGATCTCCGGAGGCACCGATCCCGGGACCGCGTTCCTGACTTCGTGCCCGATCCTGCCGATCTACGCCGGCGAGATGCAGTGCCGTTGCCTCGGCGTCGACGTCGACGCCTGGAACGACGCCGGCGAGTCGCTGCTCGGCGAAGTCGGCGAACTGGTCTGCAAGCAGACGGTGCCGTCGATGCCGCTGTTCTTCTGGGGCGACGACGACGGTCGACGCTATTTCGAGAGCTATTTCGATACCTGGCCCGGGCCGCCGAACGTCTGGCGACACGGCGATTGGCTGAAGCTGATTCCTCGTCCGGAATCGGTGACCGGCGTGATCTTCGGCCGCTCGGATTCCACGATCAACCGTTACGGAATCCGGATGGGGACCAGCGAGTTGTACCGGGTCGTCGAGGACTTCGACGAAGTCGCCGACTCGCTGGTCGTGGATCTCGAGTACCTGGGGCGCGAGTCCTTCCTGGCACTTTTCATCGTGCTGCACGAGCCGGGGCGGGCGATGGGCATCGGCGCCAAAGGACCTGCTCCCGACGGCTCGAGCGCTGCCAGCGCCGATACCGGCGTGCCTGTCGAATTGCGCACGCGTCTGCTGGCTGCGATCCGCACGAAACTGTCGGCGCGGCACGTGCCGAACGAGGTCTATGCGATTCCAGAAGTGCCGCGGACGATGTCCGGCAAGAAGCTCGAAGTGCCGGTCAAGCGGATCTTGCTAGGCCAGCCGATCGAGAAATCGGTGAATCGCGATTCGATGGCGAATCCCGATTCCATCGACTGGTTTGTCGAATTCGCCGCTGCGCGCGAGGCGAGGACTCGCGGCGAAGGCAAGGGATCGTGAACGGGGGCCATCGCGTCGCCGGACCGGCCAGCCCGAGTGCGCCGCGCATCGACGTCATCGCCCCGTCCGGGGCGGTGTTGTCGGAAGAAGTTTTCGAGGCGGCACTGACGCGACTGCGCTTGCTGGGCTGCGTCGTGCGCAGCCGGCTGCCGTCGACCTCCTGGCTTCGTTTTTCCGATACCGACGAGGGGCGGCTGGCTCAGATCCACGATGCGGCGCGCGCCGACGACGTCGATCTGGTGATGATCGCGCGCGGCGGCTATGGTCTGTCCCGTCTGCTCGACCGGATCGACTGGCCGCTGGTTACCGCATCGGTGCGCCGGGGCGTGCGCTGGGTCGGTTTCAGCGACTTCACCGCGTTTCAGTTGGCACTCCTTGCGACGACCGGGGCGGAAAGCTGGGCCGGGCCGGCCGTCTATGGCGACTTCGGTGCGAGCGAGCCCGATCCGTACACATTGGCCCAGTTCCGCCATCTGCTCGACGGCCATGCGCCGCTGGTCGAGTGGCACCGCGTGGCCCGGGGCGAGGCGTCCGCCAACACCGGGCAGGCTCGGGGCGAGGTGTCCGGCAACATCGGCCAGGCTCCGAGCGGGGCCTTGGGTTCCGGATCGGTGGAAGGCATGCTGTGGGGCGGCAACCTCACGATGATCGCCAGCTTGGCCGGAACCCGCTGGATGCCCGAAGTCGAGGAGGGCTTGCTGTTCGTCGAAGACGTTGCCGAGCATCCGTACCGGATCGAGCGCATGTTGCTGCAGCTGCTGCATACCGGACTGCTTGCGCGGCAACGGGCGATCCTTTTCGGCAGTTTCACCGACTGGAAACCGTCGCCGCACGACAACGGCTTCGATCTGGGTACGGTCGCCCGCCACCTCGAGGATCGGATCGGCGTTCCGGTGATCGACGGCCTGCCGTTCGGGCATATCCGGCAGCGGTCGGTGCTCGGCGTCGGACGCAATTACCGGCTCGAGTGCGCTGACCAGCGGGCCGGGGCAGGGTTCGAGTGCGCTCATCGAGGGCCGGAGGCGGGGAGCGAATCGGTCGGGTATCGGCTGGTCCCGCTCTAGTTGGGCCGCCCTAGCCCGAAGCTGCGCGCTCCTCAGATCCGTCCTTCCTCGACCGCGTGGCATGCGGCCTGGCCGCCGCCCGGTGCGCGCTGCAGAAGCGGTTGCTCGACGCGACAGCGCTCGTTGGCGTGAGGGCATCGGGGATGGAAGGTGCAGCCCGAAGGCGGATTCAGCGGGTTCGGCACTTCGCCGGCGACCGGAGTTCGCGACCGGCCGGTCATGCCGACGTCGGGGATCGCGTCCAGCAGCATCCGGGTGTATGGGTGCTGGGGTGTTGCGAACAGCGTTCGCTTCGGGGCAAGCTCGACGATGCGGCCCAGGTACATGACGCCGACGCGGTCGGCGACGTGATGGACGACGGCCAGGTTGTGCGAGATGAACAGGTAGGTCAGCCGGTCCTGCTTCTGCAGCTCGCGCATCAGGTTCAGCACCTGGGCCTGCACCGAGACGTCGAGCGCCGAGGTCGGTTCGTCGCAGACGAGGAACTCGGGCTGCGAGGCCAGCGCCCTCGCGATCGAGATCCGCTGCCTTTGCCCGCCCGAGAACTGGTGCGGAAAACGCGCGGCGTCGGTCGAGGCGAGGCCGACATGCCGCAGCAGTTCGCCGACGCGCTCGCGGATCGCCGGTTCGCCGGCGAGCAGACGATGAACACGGATCGGTTCGGCGATGATATCGGCGACCTTCCAGCGCGGATTGAGGCTCGCGTAGGGATCCTGGAAAATCATCTGGATGCGTCGCCGCAGCGCCTGGCCGGCCGGCCCGGACAGTTCGGCCAGGTCGTAGCCGTCGATGCTGACGCGCCCGCGTGTGGGCCGATACAGCCCGACCAGCATTCGCGCAACGGTCGATTTGCCGCAGCCGGATTCGCCGACCAGCGCCAGTGTTTCGCCGCGCTCGATCGTGAACGACACGCCGTCGACCGCATGCAGCAGCAGCCTGGGCTTGCGCTCGAGCACGCGGTTCAGCCAAGGGGCCGAGACATCGAAGACCTTGGTGATGCCGTCGACCTCGACGAGCGGGCGGCCGTTCTGCGCGAGTGGCGTCGAGAGCGTACAGGCAGGTGTCGCGATCGTGTTCATCGCTGCCTTCCCAGGGCGGCCGTGCCTGCCACGCTCGCGTCGTGCAGCCAGCAGGCTGCCAGTGAACTGCCGGTGTCGATCAGCTCCGGCCGTCGTTCGCGGCATACCGGCATCGCGTGCGGACAGCGCGGGTTGAAGGCGCAGCCCGGCGGAATCGCGTTCAGCCGTGGCATCGCGCCGTCGATCTGGGTCAGCCGTTCGCGTTCGTCGATCACCGAGGGGATCGATCCCATCAGGCCGATCGTGTACGGATGCTTCGGCCGATGGATCAACTCGGCGACCGGCCCGATCTCGGCAATGCGGCCGGCGTACATGACGGCGACGCGGTCGGCGGTCTCGGCGATCACGCCCATGTCATGCGTGATCAGCATCACCGCCGTGCCCTGCTCGCGGCACAGCGTCTTCAGCAGCGTGATGATCTGCGCCTGGATCGAGACGTCGAGCGCCGTCGTCGGTTCGTCGGCGACGACAAGCTTCGGGTCGGCTGCCAGCGCGAGTGCGATGACGACGCGCTGGCGCATGCCGCCGGAGAACTGGTGCGGGTAGTGGTCGATCCGCGTTTCGGCCGCCGGAATCCCGGTGGCGTTCAGCAGCGCGATCGCGCGTTCGCGTGCCTGTGCGCCGCTCAGCGGCAGGTGTTCGCGGATCGTCTCGACCAGTTGCCGGCCGACCGTATACAGCGGGTTCAGCGAGGTCAGCGGATCCTGGAAGATCGCGCCGATCTCGCGGCCGCGGATCTTGCGCATCGCGGCCGCCGGCAGGCCGTCGATCCGGCGTCCGGACAGGTGGATCTCCCCTCCGGCGACGCGACCAGGCGGTTCCAGCAGCCCGATGATCGCGGCGCCGGTCAGCGACTTGCCGGCCCCCGATTCGCCGACGACACCGAGCACCTCGCCAGGTGCGATCGCGAATGAGACCTCGTCGAGCGCGAGCAGCGTGCCGTGCCGCGTCGGGAACTCGACGCGCAGTCGCTCGACCGATAGCAGCGGTGTGCTCGCCGCGCCCACGCCGGCCTGCGCGCCAGCGAGTAGGCGAGCGGACCCGGCTGCGGATCCGGCAACAGCGCCCGCGGTCGGAGCAGGGCGGGCGGCGTCGATGGACATGGGCGGTATCCGGCTGATCCGTTGGCGATCCGGCAGCGCTAGCGCAGCTTCGGGTTCAGCGCGTCGCGCAGCCAGTCGCCGAGCAGGTTCACCGACATGCACAGCAGCACCAGCGCCAGCCCGGGGAACACGACCAGCCACCATTCGCCCGAGAACAGGAAGTTGTTGCCGCTGTTGATCATCGTGCCGAGCGAGGGCGAAGTCGGCGGCACGCCGACGCCGAGGAAGGACAAGGTGGCTTCGGTGATGATTGCCTGCGCGACGTTGATCGTGGCGATCACCAGCACCGGGCCGAGCACGTTGGGCAGCACATGGCGCCGCATGATCTGCCACGGACGTACGCCGATCACGCGAGCCGCCTGCACGTACTCGCGGTTCTTCTCGACCATCGTCGAGCCGCGCACCGTGCGCGCGTACTGGACCCAGTTGGCGAGCCCGATCGAGCCGACCAGTACGGCGATCGCCAGCCATTCGCTGTGCGCACCGGGCAGCATCGCGCGCGCCGTGCCATCGATCAGCAGCGCAATGAGGATCGCCGGAAACGACAACTGGACGTCGGCCACGCGCATGATGAACGCGTCGACCCGCCCGCCGAGGTAGCCCGACAGCAGGCCGAGCCCGACGCCCAAGGTCATTGCCAGAAGCACCGAGGCTACGCCGACCAGCAGCGAGATTCGCGAGCCGTAGAGGATCGTCGACAGCACGTCGCGGCCCTGGTCGTCGGTGCCCAGCGGGTAGGTCCACTGGCCTTCGGCCATCCAGGCCGGCGGCAGCAGCGAATCCATCAGCGACAGCGATGCGAGGTCGAAGGGCCTGTGCGGTGCGACCAATGGCGCGAACAGCGCGCCGAAGATCATCACGAAAGCAACGAGCGCCGCGCCGATCGCGACCGGGTTCGTGCGAAAGCCGAACCACAGGTCGCTGCCGAAGAATCGGCGCAGCGCGCCGGCCTCAATCACCACTGATGACGACCCACTTGTACGGGTTGAAGTTGTCGGCCAGCTGGACCAGCGACACGTTCTTGCGCGTGCCCCAGGCCAGCGCCTGCTGGTGCAGCGGCAGGTGACCGACCTCGTCCTGGTGGATCTTGAAGGCTTCGTGGATCATCGCGTTGCGCTTGGTCTCGTCGGTTTCCGACTGCACGAGCTTGGTCAGCTCGTCGACGCGCGCGTTGCTGTAGCTTCCCAGGTTGAACTGGCCGCGACCCGACGGATCG
>CALLYQ010000477.1 GCA_937858875.1 uncultured Lautropia sp.
GCGTGCCGCGGCGACATCGGCGTCAGCGGCAACGAGGAGCGCCTCGGCCGAAGCGAGGTCGGGGCGGCGCACGAGCAGCTCGGCCGGCAGACCCGGCTCGACCTCGGGCACGAGGATCCGGGACAGCGTCTCGCCGCCCAGCGACATGCCCTGCGGTGCACGGCCGAGCAGGATCGCCAGCGCGCTGCTGGCCTGCTGTTGCTGGGTCTGCAGCGGCAGCAGCGCCGCCCGCAGCGAGGTCACGGCCGTACGCTGGCGCTCGAGGTCGAGCGCCGACGCCGCGCCATTGCGATAGCGCGCGTCGACGATGCCGAGCACGCGCTCGCCGATCGCCAGGTTCTCGCGCGCCAGCCGCAGCCGTTCTTCGGCGGCAAGCCAGTGGAAGTAGCCGCTGCCGACGCCGGCCAGCAAGCTCAGCCGGGCCGCATCGAAATCGTGCCGGCTGGCCATCGCCGAGGCTTGCGCCGACTGGAGATCGGCAGCCAGCCGTCCCCACAGGTCGATCTCGTAGCGCACCGACAGCGACAACGAAGACGACTCGCTGCGCTGCGACGGCCCCGACGCGGGGTCGTCGCGGCGCACCGAGCTTCCTGCGCTGCCGTCGATCGACGGAAACAGCGAGGCGCCGCTGATCCGCACGGCCGATTCGGCTCGCTGCATCCGCTCGGCAGCGATCCGGAGGTCGGGGTTGCCGGCCAGCGCCTCGTCGACGAGCGCGCTCAGCCGCGGCGAGCCGAACTCGCGCCACCAGTCGACCGGGATCGGTGCGGGATCGGCAGCCGGGATCGCCACCGGCGCGGCTTCTTCCCAGGCTGCCGGCATCGGCAATTGCGGACGCAACGGGGCCTCGGTCACTGCACAGCCGGCCAGTACGACGGCAAGCAGGCCGGCGGCCAGCGGCCGCGCAGTCGCGGTTCTCGTCGAGGTTTTTCGCAACATCGATTCAGCTCCGATCTTCAGTTCTTGGACAGCGCGACGACCGGATCGAGCCGCGCCGCCTTGTTCGCCGGCAGCCAGCCGAAGACGAGGCCGGTCAGGAAAGCGCAACCGAAGGCCAGGGCGACCGGCACCACGGAAAACTGCACCGGCGTGCCCAACGCCTGCAGCAGGGCGGCCGTGCCCAGCCCCCCGGCCACGCCGACGGCACCGCCGATCGCCGATACGACCAGCGCCTCGGTCAGGAACTGCTGCAGGATGTTGCGCGTGCGCGCGCCGGTCGCCATCCGGATGCCGATCTCGCGCGTGCGCTCGGTCACGTTGACCAGCATGATGTTCATCACGCCGATTCCGCCCACCAGCAGCGAGATCGCGGCGATCGAACCGAGCAGCACGGTCAGCGTGTCCTGCGTCGCCGACACGTCGTCGATCAGCGAGGCCATGTTGCGGATCTGGAAGTCCTCGACCCCGTGCCGCTGCAGCAGCAGCGAGTGCACGGCCTGCTGCGTGTCGGCGATCTGCGATTCGTCGGCCACCGCCACGGTCAGGTTGCGCAGGTAGCGCTGCCCGAACAGCCGAAGGCTGCCGGTCTCGAACGGCACGAAGACGACGTCGTCCTGGTCGCTGCCCATCGGCGAGGCGCCGCGTTCGCTCATCACGCCGATCACCTGGAACATCACGTTGTTCACCAGCAGATGCCGGCCCAGCGGGTCGGCATCGGGGAACAGCGCCTGCGCCACCGTGCGGCCGATCACCGCGACCGTCGCGTAGCTGCGCTGGTCGTCGGCGTCGAAGAAGCTGCCTCGCGCGATCGGCCAGTTGCGCGCCAGCGGAAAGCCGGCAGACGTCGCGTTGACCTCAGTCGAATGGTCGTTGCCGTCGACCCTGAGCGTCGCGCTGCCGGTCAGTTCGGGCACCGCGGCCAGCACGTTCGGCAGCTCGCCGATCGCGAGCGCATCGTCGGCGACGAGCGTGGCCGTCACGCTGCGGCCGCGCTGGTTCGGCATGCCCGGGCGCACCAGCAGCAGGTTGCTGCCCATCGCGCTGATCCGGTCGACGACCTGCTGCCGGGCGCCATCGCCGATTGCCAGCATCGCGATCACCGAGCCGACGCCGATGACGATGCCCAGCAGCGTCAGCACCGCGCGGAACAGGTCGCTGCGCAGCGCGCGAAGCGCGGTGCGCACGGCTTCGAGCAGTTCGGTGAGCGGCGCCGTTCGGCTGCGCGCCGGCAGGGCGCTGCGCGTCGCCGGGCCGGCCTGCTCCGGCACCGCCGCGCTGCTTGGCGGCGTGGATTCCGATACCGATCTCGATGCCGCGGCGCCGCGGTGCGCCTGCGGACCAGGATCGGCCACGATGCGCCCGTCGCTGATCTCGATCACCCGGTCGGCATGCGCGGCGACTTCGGCCGCATGCGTGATCAGGATGACCGTATGGCCTTCGGCTGCGAGCCGGGCCAGCAGCTTCATCACTTCGGCCCCGCTGTGGCTGTCGAGCGCGCCGGTCGGCTCGTCGGCAAGGATGATGCCGCCGCCGTTCATCAGCGCGCGCGCGATCGACACGCGCTGCTGCTGGCCGCCCGACAGTTGGCTGGGCCGATGGTCGAGGCGCTCGCCCAAACCCAAACCGGTCAGCAGCTCGCGTGCGCGCTCGTGCCGCTGCGCCGGCGGCATGCCGAGGTAGACCGCCGGCATCTCGACGTTCTCGAGCGCGCTCGCACCCGGGATCAGGTTGTAGCTCTGGAACACGAAGCCGAAGGCCTCGCGGCGCAGCCGGGCGAGCTCGTCGCGATCGAGCCGCGAGACGTCGCGGCCCATGAAGCGATAGCTGCCGGCGGTCGGCCGGTCCAGGCAGCCGAGGATGTTCATCAGCGTCGACTTGCCGGAGCCCGACGCGCCGACGATCGCGACGAATTCGCCGCGGCGGATCTCGAGGTCGATGCCGTGCAGAACCGGCACCTCGATCTCGCCGTTGCGAAAGACCCGCGTGACGCCGCGCAGCTCGATCAGCGGCACCTCGACGCTGCCGGCGACCGCCTCGCGTTCGATCACGGTATCGACGCTCATCGCCCGATCCTCGGTGCGCCGAAGCCCA
>CALLYQ010000478.1 GCA_937858875.1 uncultured Lautropia sp.
CGCCGATCTCGCTGTACTACATCCAGGGTCTGAACACGACAGCGGTGCACGCGCACGCCGCGCTGTTCGGGGTCTACGGCTTCCTGGCGCTCGGCTTCACGCTGCTGGTGCTGCGCTACGTGCGTCCGGCGATGGTGTTCGACGAACGGCTGATGAAGACGGCGTTCTGGACGCTGAACGGCGGCCTCGTGCTGATGATCGTGACGAGCCTGTTGCCGATCGGCCTGTTCCAGTTCCACGCCAGCGCCACCGTCGGCATGTGGTACGCGCGCAGCGAGGAGTTCCTGCAGCTGCCGCTGCTCGAGACGCTGCGCTGGGTGCGCACCTTCGGCGACGTCGTGTTCATCGTCGGCGCTGTGGCGGTGTTCTGGCAGGTCGTCAGCGTGCTCGGAGATTCGAGCCGCCCGGCCGCGACGCAGGGCATCGGAGCCGCGGTCGAACAGAGCTGAGGCGTTCAGCATTCCCGGCTGTCGCGCCGCATAGGCGCGCGGCGGCCGGGAGCTTCGAGCCGGACTTCGCGTCCGGCTTTTTTTCGCGCTGTCGCGACGGCGGATCGTTCCGATAGAGAAACAGTTCGTTCCCTTTCGGCGGCTTCTCGGCGCTTTGTTCCGAAACTAACATGCATCTACACCAACACGATTCATGTCCTTCCACTCGATACAAAGGAACCTGAGATGAAAGCCATTGCCAAGTTCGCCATCCCCGCCGCCCTCGTCGCCGTTGCCTTCGGCGCGCAGGCCCAGACCATCGAAACCGACTACCCGGCGGTCGCAGCCGACGGCAGCGTCGTCAGCGTGGCTCCGGTCGCGGGCGAGATCGCGAACGCGTCGCCGTACTTGGTGCAGTCGAACTTCGAGGGCCCGAAAGCCGATCCGGCGCAGATCGCACCGAGCACGCAGGACCGCGAAGCCGTTCGCGCCGGAGCCGATGTCAACGTCGTTCGCTGGAATCCGGCCGACCTTTCCTGATCGATCATCACACTGATGTCCTGCCTCGATGGCAGGACATCCCGGTCCGACAGGGCAGCGTGCCGCCAGAGGCACGCTGCCCTTTTTCGTGAACCGGCAGGCGCAGCGATCTCCGCGGCAGGCGCACCGAACTCTCGTCGCGCTACGATTCGAACCGCAGCCCGCCCGATGCCTGCGACATCGAATCGGTCGGGCACCCCAACCTCAGCACTCAGGAACGCACATGGGGCAACCCATTCGAATCGGCATCGCCGGCTACGGCAACCTCGGTCGCGGCGTCGAAGCCGCGCTTGCACACAACTCCGACATGCAGCTCGTCGGCGTCTACACCCGCCGCCCGCCCGGACAGCTGGAAACCCTGCAGCCGGCAACGCCGGTGCACGGCATGGACGCCCTTGCCGGTCACGCCGAACGCATCGACGTGCTGATCCTGTGCGGCGGCTCGAAGGAAGATCTGCCGCGCCAGGGCCCTGAACTGGCCGCAAGCTTCAATACCGTCGACAGCTTCGACACGCACGCGCGAATTCCCGAATACTTCGCCGCGGTCGACGCGCAGGCGTGCGCCAACCGCCGGACCGCACTGATCTCGGCCGGCTGGGATCCCGGCATGTTCTCGATCGCCCGCGTCGTCGGCGAAGCGCTGCTGCCCGACGGCGCGACCTACACGTTCTGGGGCAAGGGCCTGAGCCAGGGCCACTCGGACGCGATCCGGCGCGTGCCCGGCGTGGCCGCCGGCGTGCAATACACGATTCCGGTCCCCGAAGCCGTTGCCCAGGTGCGCAGCGGCCATCGACCCACGCTGGGCACGCGCGAGCGCCACACGCGCGAGTGCTTCGTCGTGCTGCAGGCGGGAGCCGATGCCGACGCGGTGCGCGAGGCGATCGTCACGATGCCGCACTACTTCGACGAGTACGACACGACGGTGAACTTCGTCAGCGCCGAAGAACTGCGCCGCGATCACGGCGCGATGCCGCACGGCGGCTTCGTGATCCGCAGCGGCAACACTTCGGCCGGCAACGCGCAATTGATCGAATACGGTCTGCAGCTCGGCAGCAATCCGGAGTTCACGGCCAGCGTGCTGGTCGCCTATGCGCGGGCGGTGCACCGGCTGCACCAGGCCGGCCAGTACGGCGCGAAAACGGTGTTCGACGTGCCGCCGGGCCTGCTGTCGCCGAACAGTGCGGAGCAGTTGCGCGCCGAATTGCTGTAGTGCGCCGGCGACCGGCCGTGAGAGCCGGCCGGCCGAGCTCGGAGCGCGCGGATCGGCGGCTCGAGGGCTGCGACCCGGCTACAGGAATCGGTCGAGCAGCCTGCGGCTCGCCCTGTCCAGCGCACCGGGATCGCGGATCAGGAACTGCAGCCCCTCGCGGTCGGCGATCAGCAGAATGCCGCCCGGCAGCCGGCGGATCTCCTGCTCGCCTTCGAGCACCAGCGTGGTTTCGCCGCGATCGGTGGCCACGCGCCAGGTGCTCGGCGTCGCCACGCCGGAGATTTCGAGGATCGCGCGGATCTCGGGAACGAACTCGCGCACGGCGAGTTCCTCGTCGATCAGCGCCTGCTGCGCCGCGGGCAGCGACGCGGCGTCGTCGACCCAGGCCAGCTCGTGGCCGTCGGCACTGACCAGCGACAGGCCTTCGCCCGGCGCCGAAATCGGAAACGGCCGCACCGGCACGACACCCGTGTGAGCGACGCCGGCGGCGTCGACCAGGACCAGGCACCCGAAGGCATCGCGGTGCAGTTGGAAGGGCTCGTTCGCCGGTGTTCCGGAGTCGCTCATCGTCATTTCACCGCCTGCCGGCCGGGCCGCCGCGCCTTCGGATCGCTGTCGCCGGTCGCGTCGTACCCGTCGTCGCGAGCCGACTCCTGAAGCTCTCCCGTCGCCTTGTGCCGACCGGGTCCGGCAAGAAGCTCGTCGCCCGGCGGCTCGTCTTCGAGCGCCCGTCCCAGTTCACGGCGCGCGCCTTCGATCCGTGGCAGCTCGCGCGCCGCTCCGGCCCGCGAATCGACGGCTGGCGCCCCGCCGGCCGGTTTGTCGCCGGCAGCCATGTCCTTGCCGCGCTCGC
>CALLYQ010000479.1 GCA_937858875.1 uncultured Lautropia sp.
CCGAAGCCACCGCCGCCGCCACCTCCTCGCGCGCCTCGCGCATCACCGCCTCGATCTGGTCGTCGCCGACGCCGGCGGCAACCAGCGGCATCCGTGCGCGCGCGATCGGATCGCCCTCGAGCGCCGCCTCGAGTTCGGCCGGGTCGCGGTAGGCGGCCGGATCGACCGACACGTGCCCCTTGAAACGATAGGTCTTCGCGTGCAGCAGCCGCGGACCGTCGCCGGCGCGGATCTGCCGGATCAGCTCGCCGGCCGTCTGCCAGACGGCCGCGACGTCCATGCCGTCGACACCCACGGCAGGCACGCCGTATCCGGTCGCGCGCGCGGCGGCACCGTCGCCGGCCGACATCGTCGAGGTCTTGGTCGTGGCCGACCACTGGTTGTCTTCGCAGACGAACAGCACCGGCAGCCGGAACGCGGCGGCCCAGTTCAGGCTCTCGGCGAAGGGGCCGCGATTCAGCGCACCGTCGCCGAAGAAGGTCACCGCGATCGCGTCGCGGCCCTGGATCGCCATCGAATGCGCGGCGCCGACTGCGATCGGGATCCCGGCCGCGACGACGCCATTGGCGCCGAGCATGCCGACCGAGAAATCGGCGATGTGCATCGAGCCGCCCTTGCCGCCGCAAAAGCCGGTGGCCTTGCCGAACAGCTCGTGCATCATCCCTTCCATGCTCGCGCCCTTGGCCAGCGTGTGGCCATGACCGCGATGCGTGGACGTCAGCCAGTCGCCGGCATCCAGGTGGGCGCAGACACCGGCCGCCACGGCTTCCTGGCCGGTGGACAGGTGCAGCGGACCGCGCACCTGCGCGTCGCCGCTGGCGGCCTGCCCCCAGGCGGCAACGCCGCCCTTGCTGCAAGTCTCGGCAGCATCCTCGAAGGCGCGGATCCGGCACATCGTCCGGTACAGCGCAAGCAGTTGCGCGCCAGATGGCGTGCCTGATGAGGTCGTGTTCATTCGCTCGGAAATCTCCTGTCGCGAGGCGGGGCGCCGTCGTGCCGCGGCGCTGCAAGGCCCGCCCGCCGGGCCCGCCCGCCGCGAAGCAGTCGATGCTAGCAGCATCGCCGGGGCGCCCCGTTCGGCATCCGACGGCTTCGGAACGGGGTGCCGAAACCCCGGTTCGCGATTCGCGTATTGCGGCATCGGCGCCGCTGCGGCACGCTTGGCGCTTGCCTTCCTCCCGAATTTCGCCCGGAGTCGCCGCATGACCGCCGCAGGACCCCAGAAACAGTATTTCGACGCGCTCGCCGCCGGATCCTTCCGGATCCAGCGCTGCGAAAGCTGCACGCGCCACGTCTTCTATCCGCGCATCCAGTGCCCGCACTGCGGCGGCGACCGGCTGGGCTGGGTCGAGCCCAGCGGCCTCGGCACCGTCTACTCGGCCACCGTGTTCCGGCGCAAGCCGGCCGACGGCGGCGACCAGCAGATCTCGCTGGTCGACCTCGACGAGGGCGTGCGGATGATGAGCCGCGTCGAAGGCCCGGCACCGGCCGAGGTGCGCATCGGCATGCGCGTGAAGGCGCGCATCGCGCAGCAGGACGACGCGCCGGTCGTCGTCTTCGATCCGGTGGAGGGCTGAGCGATGGCACATCCGTTGCGAGGCAAGACCGCGATCGTCGGCGTCGGCCATGCCGGATTCGGCGACGCCGGCGGCTTCACCGAGATGGAGATCCTCACGCAGGCCGCGCTCGCCGCCTGCGCCGACGCCGGCATCAGCCTGCGCGAGATCGACGGCCTGGCGACCTGCAGCGTCACCGCGAGCATGTGGGCGATGCCGGTGGCCGAAAGCCTCGGCATCCGGCCGCGCTTCGTCGACAGCACGATGCTCGGCGGCTCGAGCTTCGTCGAGCACCTGCTGCCGGCGATGATGGCGCTCGAGGCCGGCGTCTGCAATGCGGTGCTCGTCTGCTACGGCAGCACGCAGCGCAGCGGCACGGCCAACCGCGCGATGATCGCCGCCGCGCGCAAGGCGATGGATCCGCAGCCCTACGAGCATCCGTACTCGCCGGTGACCGCGGCGCCGTCGTACGCGCTGGCCGCCGCGCGCCACATGCACGAGTTCGGTACCACGCGCGAGCAGCTCGCCGAGGTGGCCGTCGCCGCTCGCAAGTGGGCGCAGCTGAACCCCGAAGCGCAGATGCGCGACCCGCTGACGATCGAGCAGGTGCTGGCCTCGCGGATGATCTGCGACCCATTGACCGTGCGCGACTGCTGCCTGGTCACCGACGGCGCCGGCGCCTTCGTGCTCACGCGCGCCGATCGCGCGAAGAGCCTGGCCAGACCGCCGGTCTACGTGCTCGGCAATGCCACTGCGCTGTGGCACCGGCAGATCTCGTCGCTGCCCCAGCTGACGGTCACGGCGGCCAGCGATTCGGGCAAGCGCGCCTTCGAGATGGCCGGCATCACGGCAAAAGACGCCGACGTCGTCGCACTCTACGACGCGTTCACGATCAACACGATCCTGTTTCTCGAAGATCTCGGCTTCTGCCCGAAAGGCGAAGGCGGGCGCTTCGTTGCCGACGGCGCGATCGCACCGGGCGGAAAGCTTGCGGTCAACACGAACGGCGGCGGGCTGTCCTGCGTGCACCCGGGCATGTACGGGATCTTCCTCGTCATCGAGGCCACGCGTCAGTTGCGCGGCGAATGCGGCGAGCGGCAGGTCGCCGACCCCCGGATCGCCGTCGTCAACGGCAACGGCGGCGTGCTGTCGAGCCAGTCGACAGCTGTGCTCGGCACGGCCGATACGCTCTGAACACCGAACCCCAGGGAGGAAAACGATCATGGGCATGATGGACGGAAAGGTCGTCGTGGTCACCGGCGCCGGCGGCGGCATCGGCCGCGGAATCGCACTGGCGATGGCGGCAGCCGGCGCGCGCGTCGTCGCAAACGACCTCGGCGTGAGCCTGACCGGCGAAGGCGCGAGCGCAGGGCCCGCACAGGGCGTGGCCGACGAGATCGTCGCCGCCGGCGGCCAGGCCGTCGCGAACACCGACAGCGTCTCGACCTGGTCCGGCGCGCACAAGATCGTCCAGTGCGCGCTCGACCAGTTCGGCCGCATCGATGCGATCGTCAACAACGCCGGCAACCTGCGCGACCGGATGTTCCACAAGATGAACGAAGAGGAATGGCGCAGCGTCATCGACGTGCACCTGCACGGCTCCTTCTTCGTCAGCCGCGCCGCCGCCAACCACTTCCGCGACCAGGAAGGCGGCGCCTACGTGCACATGACCTCGACCTCGGGTCTGATCGGCAACTTCGGCCAGGCGAACTACTCCGCGGCCAAGCTCGGCATCGTCGGGCTGTCGAAGTCGATCGCGCTCGACATGGGCCGCTACAAGGTGCGCTCGAACTGCATCGCACCGTTCGCCTGGAGCCGGATGACCGACTCGATCCCGGCCACGACGCCGGCCGAACTCGAGCGCGTCGAACGGATGAAGAAAATGGAAGCCGGCAAGATCGCGCCGATGGCCGTGTTTCTCGCCAGCGACGCGGCCTCCGACGTCACCGCGCAGATCTTCGCTGTGCGCGCCAACGAGATCATGCTGATGGGACAGTCGCGGCCGCTGCGCTCGGTGCACATGGCCGAGGGCTGGACGCCCGAGACCGTCGCGTCGACGGCGATCCCGGCGATGCGCGGGAGTTTCTACGCGCTCGAGCGCTCGCCCGACGTCATCAACTGGGACCCGATCTGAATCGGGGCCACCGGTCCGAAGAAGAACCAGGAACCACTGGAGGAGCAATGAAGATGACGATTGCCCCCCGCCGCCGGCTGCTGCAGTCGGCCGGCGCGCTGCTGGCCGCGGCAGCGCTGCCGCACGGCGCCGCCCATGCGCAGGACTGGCCCACGAAGCCGGTCCGCTTCATCGTGCCGTTCCCGCCGGGCGGCCCGGTCGACACCACGGCGCGCGGAATGACGGCGAAGCTCGCCGAACTCTGGGGCCAGCCGGCGCTCGTCGACAACCGCGCCGGCGCCGGCGGCATCCTCGGTGCCGACGTCGCGAAGGCGGCACCGGCCGACGGCTACAACTTCTTCGTCTGCAGCATCCATCACTCGGTATTGCCGAGCCTGAGGAAGCAGCTTCCCTACGACATCACGAAAGACTTCGTGCCGGTGTCCTTCGGCGCGATGTTTCCGGTGATCCTCGTCGTGCACCCGTCGCTGCCGGTGAAGTCGGTGCCGGAGCTGATCGCGTACGCGAAGGCCAATCCCGGCAAGCTCAGCTACAGCTCGGCCGGCGTCGGCGGCGGCACGCACCTGTCGGCCGAACTGTTCAAGAGCATGGCCGGCGTCGACATGCTGCACGTGCCGTACAAGGGCAGCGCGCCGGCGATGACCGATCTGCTCGGCGGCGTCGTCCAGATGATGTTCGCCGACGCGCCGACGGCGCTGCCGCAGATGCGGGCCGGCCGCGTCCGGCCGCTGGCGGTCGCCAGCCCGCAAGCTTCGGCGCTCGCCCCCGAACTGCCGACGATCGCCGCGACGGTGCCCGGCTACGAAGCCTACTCGTGGGCCGCCGTCGTGGCGCCCGCCGGCACGCCCGATGCGATCGTCGCGAAGGCCAGCGCCGACATCGTCCGGGCGCTCGGCGATCCCGAAGTCAAGCAACGCCTGCTCGAGGCCGGCGCCGAAGCGGCGCCGAGCACGCCCGCGCGGTTCGGTGCGCAACTGCAGGCCGAGATCGACAAGTGGGCGCGCGTCATCCAGGCGGCCGGCATACAGGCAGAATAGGCGGCTGTGCGCATCGGACCGTGCGCATCGAAGACGGAGACCAGACAACATGAATGCAGGCAGCGCCCCGGCCGGCCCGGCCGAATCCTCGCCCCCTTCCCCCGGCAAGGGCAGCCCGCGGGCGCTCGAAGGCGTGCGCGTGCTCGACTTTTCGCGCGTGCTGGCCGGCCCGTGGTGCGCGCAGAACCTGGCCGACCTCGGCGCCGACGTGATCAAGGTCGAGCGCCCGGGCACCGGCGACGACACGCGCACCTGGGGCCCGCCCTGGCTGCGCGACGGCGAAGGCGAGGACACGCACGATTCGACCTACTACGCGTCGACGAACCGGAACAAGCGCTCGATCACGCTCGACGTCTCCAAGGCCGAAGGCCGCGAGCTGGCGCTCGAACTGGTCAAGAAGTCGCAGATCTTCATCGAGAACTTCAAGGTCGGCGATCTCGAGCGCTACGGGCTCGATTACGAAAGCCTGCGCAAGGTCAATCCGGCGCTCGTCTACTGCTCGATCACCGGCTACGGCCAGACCGGCCCCGACGCGCCGAAGCCCGGCTACGACTTCGTGTTCCAGGGCATGGGCGGGCTGATGAGCATCACCGGCGAGCGCGACGACCTGCCCGGCGGCGGCCCGCAGAAGGTGGGTATCGCGGTCGTCGACATCTTCACCGGCATGTACGCGACGGTCGCCGTACTGGCGGCGCTGCGCCATGCCGAGCGCACCGGCGAAGGCCAGCACCTCGACATGGCGCTGATCGACGCGGTCGTGGCGATCGGTGCGAACCAGGCGCTCGGTTACCTGAACGGCGGGCCGGTGCCGCACCGCTATGGCAATGCGCACGCCAACGTCGTGCCCTACAACGTGTTCGCGACCGCCGACGGCCACATGATCCTGGCGGT
>CALLYQ010000480.1 GCA_937858875.1 uncultured Lautropia sp.
TGACCCGCCTGATCCTGCGTACACGCGACGAAAACGAGCTGCAGCAGCTGATCGCCAGCCACATTCCGCTCGCGATGGACCGCGCCCGCCCCAGCGGCACTGCGCTGCTGCACGAGGTCGCCTTGCAGCGCGACGAACTGCACAAGCGCAGCATCCTGGGCAACGGAGCCGCGGCGCCGTCTGCCGGGGGCGCCTCGTCCGCGAGCGGCGCTTCGTCCGCCAGCGACACGGCGCCGATGCGCGCGACGAGCGCAACCGGCGAACCCAGCGAATCCGACATGTACGACGCCTTCAGCGCCCAATTGCAGGCCGTCAATCGCGAGGCGCGCCGGACGGCCGAGCGCTGCAACAACCGCGAATTCAACCGCGGCCAGGGCGATCCGGTGCTGGCGCTGCAGTGCCTGCAGTTCGGCCTTGGCGTGGGAGTCACGCAGGACGGCCAGAACGTGGCATCGCCGCAGTTCCAGGTCAGCGGCTTCAGGAAGATCGCCTGCGAAAAGGCGCAGGGCGAAGCAGGCTACAGATGCGACTACGTTGCCGGGATGAGCGGCAACGTGAACCTGCCAGCCTCATTGGCCGGGATCGTGAGGAACGGCCAGATGACACAGGCGCGCTTCGTGCGGCAGGAGACGGGCTGGCTGCTGATTCCTTGACCTGCGGTGCGGCTGCCCGGATCGGGCGGACCGCGGACGCGGTGACATGTAGCATGGACCCATCGCCCGACGAGCACCGTCGAGCCCCAATGGAGTCCGGCATGGACGAAGAAGCCCTTAACGTCAGCATCCGCAAGTTCCTGAAGCTCGTCGGCGTAAGCTCCCAACGCGAGATCGAGCAGGCCGTCCGCGACGCGCTTGCAAGCGGAAAGATCACCGGCGACAACGCGCTGCCGGCGGCGATGACGCTCGAGATTCCAGCCCTGCAACTGAAAGTCACTTTCGACGGCGCGATCAATCTGAAATAGCGGGCCCTCGGCTTGCTTCAGTCCGTGAGTTGCTGCAGTGCAGCATGATCGGACGCATGATGAGCTTGCCTTTTCGGCCGCGCCGCCCCTCCCGCCGGATCAGCCTCGCGCTGCAGGGCGGCGGGGCTCATGGCGCATACACCTGGGGCGTACTCGACGCCCTGCTCGACGACGGTCGCCTCGACTTCGACGGGATCAGCGGCACCAGCGCCGGTGCGATGAATGCCGTTGTGCTCGCGCACGGCCTCGCAGTCCGCGGGCAGGACGGCGCGCGCGAGGCGCTTCAGGCGTTCTGGCAGTCGGTGGCGGCCAGCGTGCCCTTCGACGCCACGCTGGGCGCCGACCCGGCAAGCGGCGACCTGTCGATCGGCATGCGCCTGATGCTGTCGTGGACCCGCCGCTTCTCGGCCCGGCAGTTGAATCCCTTCGACATCAACCCGCTGCGGCAGATCCTTGCCAGGCAGATCGACTTCGATCGGCTGCGCGCGGCCAGTCCGATCGCGCTGTTCGTGGCCGCGACCCGCATCAGCGACGGAAAACTGCGGCTGTTCCGGAACCGCGAACTGAGCGTCGAAGCGCTGCTGGCGTCCGCCTGCCAGCCGTCGATCCACCACGCGATCGAGATCGACGGCGAGCATTACTGGGACGGTGCCTATTCGGCGAACCCGGCGGTCTACCCGCTGTTCTACGACTGTGCGGCCGACGACATCCTGCTCGTGCTGCTGACTCCACGCAACTACGGCGAAGCGCCGCAAAGCCCCGACGAGGTCAGCGCGCGCTCGATGGAACTCGCATTCAACGCGGCGTTCCTGCGCGAAATGGCCGCCTTCGCCCGGGCCGACGCGGCGGCACGCCGCACGCTGCTGCCGCTGAGCGGCTTCGAGCGCAGGTTCCGGCGCACCCGCTTTCACCTGATCGAGGCCGATTCGCTGACCAGCCGGCTGGCGAGCGAATCGAAGCTCACGACCAGCCTGGCCTTCCTCGAGATGCTGCGCGATGCCGGGCGCAACGACGCGCAAGCCTGGCTTGCCGCGCACCGGAACGACCTGGGCCGCCGCTCGTCGACCGACCTCGGCTCGCGCTTCGGCTGACCCGTATCATCGTCGCGACACGATCGAACGATTCCTCCCGGAGCCCACAGTTGAAGGAGATCCTGAACCAGATCGGGGGTGCCCCGTGTGCGGGCATCGCCTGGTTCGACAAGCGCAACCCGGCCAACGGCCGCGTCTTGGCCCGCGTGGCCGAGGCCGGGCCGGCCGAGGTCGATCGCGCCGTGGCCGCCGCGAGAGCCTCGCTGGCCGGCACCTGGGGCCGGCTCGGCACCGCCGAACGCGCCGATCTGCTGAACGCGATCGCCGACGGCATCGAGCGCCGCTTCGCCGATTTCCTCGACGCCGAAGTCGAGGACACCGGCAAGCCGCGCAGCCAGGCGAGCCAGGTCGACGTGCCGCGTGCCGTCGCCAACTTCAGGACCTTTGCCGCGGCGATCCGGCAGCACTCGACCGAGTATTTCGAAGGCGGCACGCCCGACGGCCGCGGCGCGATCAACCTCACTCAGCGGCGGCCGGTCGGCGTCGTCGCCGTGCTGGCGCCCTGGAGCATGCCGCTGCTGCTGCTGACCTGGAAGCTGGCGCCGGCGCTGGCCTGCGGCAATGCCGTCGTCTGCAAGCCGTCGGAGGAATCGCCGCAGACCGCGACGCTGCTGAGCAGCGTGATGCGTGAGGCCGGCCTGCCCGACGGCGTCTACAACGTCGTGCACGGCTACGGCGCCGGCTCGGCCGGAGAACTGCTCAGCCGCCATCCCGGCATCGACGCGATCACGCTGACCGGCGACTCGCGCACCGGCACCGCGGTCATGAAGGCTGCCGCCGAGGGCACGCGCGCCGTTTCCTTCGAGCTGGGCGGCAAGAACCCAGCGCTGATCTTCGCCGATTGCGACTTCGACGCCGCGCTCGAGGGCACCGTTCGCTCGGTCTTCCAGAACAGCGGCCAGGTGTGCGTGGGCACCGAAAGGGTCTACGTCGAACGTCCGATCTACGCCCGCTTCGTGGCCGCCCTCGGCAAGGCGGCGCAGTCCTTGAAGCTCGGCTCGCCCGACGATCCGCAAACCGGCATGGGCCCGCTGATCTCGGAGAAGCACCGCCGCAAGGTGCTTGCCTACTACGCCCGCGCGCGCGCCGAAGGCGCAACGGTGATCGCCGGCGGCGGCATCCCGGCGGACATGCCGGTGGCGCTGGCCGAGGGCGCGTGGGTGCAGCCGACGATCTGGACCGGCCTGACCGAAGACTCCCCGGTCGTGCGCGAGGAAATCTTCGGCCCCTGCTGTCACATTGCGCCGTTCGACAATGAAGACGAGGTCATCGCACGCGCCAACGACACGGTGTTCGGGCTGGCCGCAGCGCTATGGACGACGAACCTGTCGCGCGCGCACCGCGTGGCCACGCGGCTCGAAGCCGGCATCGTCTGGGTCAATACCTGGGGGCACCGGGACCTGCGCACGCCCTTCGGCGGCACCCGGCACTCGGGCATCGGCCGCGAAGGCGGCCGGCATTCGCTCGAGTTCTATTCGGAGCTGAAGGACGTCTGCATCAAGCTCTGACGAGCATCAGCCGACGTTGAACACGCGCATGCCGAGCTGCCGCCCGCCTGGCTGATCGAGCACGCGGATCGTGACCTGACGCGGCGCAAAGCCCTCGGGCAAGGGCAGGCTGCCCTGCAGGTGTCCGTAGCTGCCGATCGACACGGCGACCGGATCGAGCGTGACCGATTCGTTGCGGCCGTTGGACCGGCGCCCGGCAACGACCAGTTCCATGACGCCGTCGAAGGGCTTGCTTGCCGCGTCGCGGGTCAGCAATACGTGATAGTCGAGCTTGCCGCCGCCGTCGGACATCCGCGCGCCTCGAACGCCGATCGTGCCGCCGCGCGGGTCGGGGGGCAGCACCCGTTCGAACAGCGCGACGTCCTTGCGCATGCTGTCGGCCGCCGCCTTCGATTCGTCGCGTTCCTGCGTGAGCGCAACGATCTCGGCGCGCGCCGCCTCGATCTGGCGCGATGCCGAGATTTCGGCTGCCTTGGCCTGGGCGGCCAGGCCGTCGAGCGCAGCCTTGCCGTCGGCCGTCGTCGTAGCGAGGGCTGCCTGCAGCCGCTTGACCTCGGCCTCGAGCGTGCCGGCGCGCGACAGCAGCGCCTGCGATTCGGCCGGCGTGAGCCTGGGCGGCAGGTGATTCTGCTGAATGTAATAGAGCCCGCCCGCGCCCAGGGCAGCGCCCGCAACCAGCAGCATCAGCCAGCGCGGCACCGGAAAGCCGGAACGCCGCCTCGAGCCGTAGGGGTCGAAAACGACCGGCTTGTTGCTTCTGAAGAGTGCCATTGTTCCTCGGTTCCTCTGGAGGCGAAGTGTAAGCGAAGGGCATCTTGCGCGTTGTGCGCGATCCACCGAGCATCGTGGTTCCCGATACGACGCGGAGACTGACGATGAGCCGAAAAAACTCCTTGCCTGGCGGCGCTCGGGCGCCCCGTCCTTCCCTTGCGGCCAGCCGACAGGCTGACGGTGCGGACCGACAGCCGGTCGGCCGCGCGCGGATCGGCCAGGCGAACGGAACCGCCTGCGCGCTGGCGCTGGCCTTGTGGCTGACCGGCGGCGCGGCAGCTGCCTTCGAACTGGACAGCCCCGACCTGAAGGCCGACGCACTGGTCCCCGAGCTGCACGTATTCGACGGCTTCGGCTGCAAGGGCGGCAACCTGTCTCCGGCGCTCGCGTGGAAAGACCCGCCCGCCGGTACTAAGAGCTTCGCGCTGATGGTCCACGACCCGGATGCGCCGACCGGCGGTGCCGGCTGGTGGCACTGGGTGGTTCACGGCTTGCCGGCGAACACGATGTCGCTGCCGCAGGGAGCCGGTAGCGCTGACGGCAGCAAGCTGCCCGACGGCGCGCAGCAGCCGCGTACCGACTTCGGCGGCCCAGGCTGGGGTGGCCCGTGCCCCCCGGTCGGCGACAAGCCGCACCGTTACCTATTCACCGTCTACGCGCTGCAGGTCGACAAGCTGGAGGTGCCGCAGGACGCGACCGCTTCGCTGGTCGGCTTCATGATCAACGCGAACGCACTGGGCAAGGCGAGTTTTACGCGGAGTTACGGCCGATAGGGCGCACGGGCGCCGCGCTGGCGCTGGCGCTGGCGCTGGCGCTGGCGCTGGCCGGACATGGTATCCTGTATCGGAGTAGATTTACTCCGATTTCGGAGACATCGCCATGAGCGCCGTCCAGTACGCCTACCCCGCCAGCGCTTTCGAACCCGACCGCGTCGTCGACCTCGGATCGCGCGCCGAACGCGAGCGTCTGTCGCGCTCGGCGTTGCGCGCGCTCTTCTCGATCGCCGACCGCTGGAAGCTGCGCGACGAAGACGCGCGCGAGCTGGTCGGCGGCCTGTCGAGCAGTGCCTGGTACGAATGGAAGAAGAAGCCCGACCGACTGCTCGAAGTCGACCGGATCACGCGCATTTCCTACCTGATCGGCATCTACAAGGCACTGCACATCCTGTACGGCGACGAACTTGCCGACGAATGGCCGACCCTGCCCAACAACAACGCGATCTTCGGCGGCCGGACGCCGCTGGCCTACATGCTCTCGGGCGGGTTGCTCGCCATGCAGACCGT
>CALLYQ010000481.1 GCA_937858875.1 uncultured Lautropia sp.
GCACGTATTGGCGCGAACGGTGCCAGCAGTCCTCGGCGGCGCCGAGCGCGCCCCAGGCGATCCCGTAGCGGGCGCTGTTCAGGCAGGTGAACGGACCTTTCAGCCCTTCGACGCCGGGCATCAGCTGGTCTTCGGAGATCGCGACGGCGTCCATGACGACTTCGCCGGTGATCGACGCACGCAGCCCGACCTTGCCGTGGATCGCCGGCGCCGACAGGCCCTTCATGCCCTTCTCGAGGATGAAGCCCTTGATCCGGCCGTCGTACTCGCCGCCGACGCACTTGGCCCAGACGACGAAGACGTCGGCGATCGGCGAGTTGCTGATCCACATCTTGCTGCCGGTCAGCTCGTAGCCGCCCTTGACTGCCTTGGCGCGCGTTTCCATGCTGCCCGGGTCGGAACCGTGGTTCGGCTCGGTCAGCCCGAAGCAGCCGATCCATTCGCCGGTGGCGAGCTTCGGCAGGTATTTCTTCTTCTGCGCCTCGGTGCCGAATTCGAAGATCGGAACCATCACGAGCGAGCTCTGCACGCTCATCATCGAGCGGTAGCCGGAGTCGACGCGCTCGACCTCGCGGGCGATCAGCCCGTAGCTGACGTAGTTCAGGCCGGGACCGCCGAACTCCTCGGGGATCGTCGGGCCGAGCAGGCCGAGCGAGCCCATCTCGCGGAAGATCTCGACGTCGGTCTTCTCGTGCCGGAAAGCCTCGAGTACGCGGGGCAGCAGCTTGTCCTGGCAATAGGAAGCCGCGGCGTCACGGACCATGCGCTCTTCTTCGGTCAGTTGTGCGTCGAGCAGCAGCGGGTCGTCCCATTGGAAGGAGACCTTCGCGCGTGCGGGGGAAGCGGGGGCGTTCATTCGTCGACTCCTCTAAGACAGGCTGCGATGTTACCGCCCGCAGCCGGCCCCGACAAACGGTGAATACTCAAGCAGTTATGCCTTAGACTCAAAACTTATGACAGAGCTGGATCTTCGAAAACCGGTCGGCCATGCTGCTCGCCCGCTGGCGCAGGGGGGCAGGGCCGTGCGCAGGCGAGTGCCGAGCACGCAGGCACTGCTGTGTTTCGAGGCGGCTGCACGACACGAGAGCTTCACGAAGGCTGCCGGCGAACTGGCGCTGACGCAGAGCGCCGTGCAGCGCCAGGTCGTCGGGCTCGAGGACTTTCTTGGCGTGAAGCTGTTCCGTCGCGCGCGCCACGGCATCGTGCTGACCGAGGCCGGACTCGACTACAGCCGCCTCGTTGCGCGCCGGCTCGATGCCGTCGAACGCGACACCCTGACCGTGGCAGGCCGCGGCGAAGCGGCGGGCTCGCTGGATCTCGCCGTCGTGCCGACCTTCGCCATGCGCTGGCTGCTGCCGCGGCTGTCGGGGTTCCGCGCGTTGCAGCCCGGGATTCACGTCAACCTGGAAACCCGCACCAGGCCCTTCCTGTTCGCCGATACCGATTTCGATGCGGCGCTCTATGCGGGCACTGCGGCCGACATCGCGAACTGGCCCGGAACGCAGGCCACCGAACTGCTTGCCGAGGAAGTCGTGCCGGTCTGCGCACCGTCGCTGATCGCGCCGCGTCGGCGCCTGACGCCGCAGCAGGTGGCGGCGCTGCCGCTGCTGCAGCAGTCGACACGGCCTTACGCATGGCGGCAGTGGTTCGAGGCGCAGGGCGTCGGCGGCGTGCGCGATCTCGACGGGCCGCGCTTCGACCTGTTCTCGATGCTCGCCGAGTCGGCGGCGCAAGGCATGGGCGTGGCGCTGATGCCGACGATGCTGATCGAAGCCGAGCTGGCGCGCGGTGAGCTCGTTTTGCCCTGCGATCGGCCGCTGCGTGGCGAGCGGGCTTACTACCTGGTGGTGCCGGAACGCAAGATCGGGAATCCGACGATCGAGCGGTTCAAGGATTGGCTGGTATCTGTGACGATGGCGACGCGAATTACTGACTGAAGCTGGTTGGCGAGCCGCTAGCCCGCCCGTTTGGTGGGGAGCCGGGGTGGTTGCGAATATGGCCTTGCGGCCCGACAATAGGTCTTACCGACTGTCTTACTGGAGATTCACGTGATGGCAGCGATGACTCGCTTGTCGAGCAAAGGGCAGGTCGTGATTCCGAAAGAATTTCGCGACGCGATGGATTGGCGGCCCGGCGATGAATTGATCGTCACGACGACGGAATCAGGGATTTTGCTCCGGTCCGCGCGCCGGGAAGCGGGCGGCTTGCGACTCGAAGATTTGCGAGGTTTCATCGGCTACAAGGGGCCTTCCATTTCAACCGAGGAACTCTGCAGGCCCGTCGACTACGGCGCGCACGACGAAGAGCCGGAGCAAGGCCTCCGATGATCGCCTTCGACACGAACCTGCTGGTTCGCCTCGTCGTCGACGACGATCCAGCCCAGGCCGATGTGGTTGTAAAGCTGCTCGAAAACGAGCGCGTTCTGATCTGCTGCAGCGTTCTTCTCGAAACCGAGTGGGTGCTTCGGTCCAGGTACCGCGCGCCGCGGGCGAGGATCCTTGCCTGCTTCGAGAACCTGCTGCAAGTCTCGAATGTAGAACTCGAGAGGTCCGATCGAATCGAGCGCGCGCTCGACTGGTACCGGCTGGGGGCCGATTTCGCCGACGCAATGCATCTCGCGACGTGTGGAGAGGCTGTCATGCACACATTCGACGGGAACTTCTGCAAGGCCGCCCGCGAGAGCGGACTTGCGCCGGCTGTCACAGTGCTGCGCACGTGAAGCCATCTCCTGATGCCGTATGCGAAACGTTTCGCGCTTCCATTCGAGTCGGCCGCTCATCCATCAGAACGCCACGTCGCTGCCGCCTTTCAATTGCAGCATCTGCCGTGCATCGGCCGGCGTGGCCACTTCGAGCGACAGCGCCTCGATCACTTGCCGGATGCGCCTGACCTGGTCGGCGTTGGACTTCGCCAGCGTGCCCGGACCGTCCCACAGAGAGTCCTCGAGGCCGACGCGCACGTTGCCGCCGATCGCCGCCGAGACCGTCGCGATCGGAATCTGCGAGCGCCCG
Organism: uncultured Lautropia sp.; assembly: GCA_937858875.1. GTDB lineage: Bacteria > Pseudomonadota > Gammaproteobacteria > Burkholderiales > Burkholderiaceae_E > Zeimonas. The sequence goes on from CALLYQ010000481.1 coordinate 3,012, forward strand.
GCGCCTAGGACCGACCACAGGTAGTCGTCGCCGAACAGCCGGTCGGCCGTGCGCTTCATCTGCATCACGTCTTCGGCGTGGTTGCCGATGCCGCCGCGGATCCCGAACACCGACTGGATGAACAGCGGCGCCTGAACCAGCCCGCGATCGAGGAAGTGCGCGGCCGTGTACAGGTGGCCGATGTCGTAGCACTCGATCTCGAAGCGGGTGCCGTTGTCGCTGCACGATTCGAGGATGTAGGCGATGTCGCGGAAGGTGTTGCGGAAGATCCGGTCGTCGGATTCGGCCAGGTAGGGCTTCTCCCAGTCGTGCTTGAACTCCTTGAATCGGCCGAGCATCTCGTACAGGCCGAAGTTCATCGAGCCCATGTTCAGCGATGCCACTTCGGGTTTCAGCAGCAGCGCAGGCTGCAGCCGCTCCTCGACGCCCATCGTCGGCGCGCCGCCGGTGGTCAGGTTGATGACGACGTCCGATGCCGATTTGATCTTCGGCAGGAACGCCCGGAACAGCTCGGGATCCTGCGACGGGCTGCCGTCTTCGGGTTTGCGCGCGTGCAGGTGGACGATCGCTGCGCCGGCCTCGGCGGCTCCGATCGCTGCGTCGGCGATCTCGTCGGCCGTCACCGGCAGGTACGGCGACATCGAAGGCGTGTGGATTGCGCCGGTCACGGCGCAGGTGATGATGACTTTGCGGTTGCGGGCCATGGTAGATGCCTCGTTGAGAAGGTTGAAGGATTCAGGTTTCGGGCTGCCCGCGCTTGTGCGCGATCAGCGCCATCAGCCGCCGGTCGCGCCAGGCCGAGCGTTCCTCGATCGACTCGAGCGGCAGCTGGTTGCGGCGTTCGGTGTCGAGCCGGGCGACCGTCTCGGCATCCCAGTCGAAAGCCACGGCAGTCTCGGCAACGTCGCGGTAGGTGCCGCCGTAGCGCTGTGCGTAGTCGACCACGCCGCCCGGGGCGTTCAGGTCGATCGTCTCGAACGGCCCCATGAACGACCAGCGCAGCGCCAGCCCGTCCTTGAGCACGCGGTCGATGTCTTCGGCGTCGGCGTAACCGTCGCGGTACAGCGCGAAGACCTCGCTGAGCACGGCGCTCTGCACGCGGTTCAGCAGGAAGCCGGTGATCTCCTTCTTCAGCGTGACCGGCGTCTGGCCGGCTCGGTCGTAGAGTTCGCGAGCACGCGCCAGCGTTTCGGCCGAGGTCCAGGGAGCCGGCGCGAGTTCGACCAGCGGCACGAGGTACGGCGGATTGGTCGGATGCGCGACCAGGCAGCGGGCGCGGCCGGGCACGTGCTCGGTGAAACTCGAAGCCGGCAGCCACGAGGTCGAGCTGGCGAGCACCGCGTCGTCAGGCGCCAGTTCGTCGAGTTGCGCGAACAGCTCGCGTTTGACCTCGAGCTTCTCGGCGACGTTCTCCTGCACCAGCACGGCCTGGCCGACGGCGTCGGCCAGC
>CALLYQ010000482.1 GCA_937858875.1 uncultured Lautropia sp.
TTCGTTCCGGGGGTGGAATGCTGAATGCCGCCGATCCTGTCTAGTGCGGAGCCCCGCGCTTGCGTAAGCTTGGGGCTTGCCCGAGGCCGCCGGCATGCGGTTCGTGCGGGCCCCACCGGCACAGGAACCGACGACATGGATCTTCTTCGACAGCTGATCGGCGAGCACGGCTTGCTGGTCGTGTTCGTCGGAGTCCTGCTCGAACAGGGCGGCCTGCCGCTGCCCGCCTATCCGCTGTTGATCGTCGCCGCGGCACTGGCCTGGGAGAGCGGCCAGTCGCTGTGGCCGATCGTCGCCTCGGCCGTCGCCGGCGCATTGATGGCGGATCTGGTCTGGTTCGCCGGCGGACGCCGCTTCGGCGGCTGGATGCTGCGGCTGATGTGCCGCCTGTCGCTGTCCCCCGATTCCTGCGTCAGCGGCGCCCGCGGCACCTACACGCGCTGGGGCGCACCCACGCTGATCGTTGCCAAGTTCGTTCCCGGCCTGGCTGCGGTCGCCACGACGATGGCCGGGCAGATGCGGCTTCCGGTGGGCAGATTCCTGTTCTATGACGGCATCGGCGCGCTGCTGTGGGCGACGGTCGCGGTGGCGCTGGGTGTGGGCTTCCATGACGCCGTCGCCGACGTGCTCGCGCTGTTCGAAGCCTGGGGCCGCCAAGGCCTGCTGTTGGTTGCGCTGCTGGTTGCGGTCTATCTGCTGCACCGCTGGCTGCAGCGCCGGCGCTTCGTGCGGGACACCCGGATCGCGCGCATTTCGGTCGACGAACTGCAGTCCAGGCTCGGCCAGGATGGCTCGCCGCTGATCCTCGACATCCGGGATCCCGTCGAGCGCAGCACGGAAGGCTGGATCCCCGGAGCGCTGCTTGTCGACGAGACCACGACGAGCATCGAGGTGCCGGCAGGGGCCGAACTGGTCGTCTATTGCGATTGCCCGAACGAAGCCTCGGCGGCACAGGTGGCGCTGCAGTGGAAGAAGCGAGGTCATGCGCGTGTACGCCCGCTGGCAGGCGGCTTCGACGCATGGCGCGAAAAGGGCTTTCCGGTCCAACGAGAGGCTGCGCCTGCCGCCGGAGCGTAGCCAGGGAGAAGCAGAGATGGGATTGCTGGTTGACGGCCGATGGGTCGACAAGTGGTACGACACCACGTCCACGGGTGGCAAGTTCGTACGCAGCACCGCGCAGTTTCGCAACTGGATCACCGCCGATGGCTCACCGGGGCCGAGCGGCGAAGGCGGCTTTGCGGCCGAAGCCGGGCGCTACCACCTGTACGTATCGCTGGCCTGCCCGTGGGCGCATCGGTCGCTGATCTTTCGCGCCATCAAGGGCCTGGAGAACATGATCGGCGTTTCGGTCGTCAATCCGTACATGGCCGAGAACGGCTGGACCTTCGACCCGGCCCCAGGCGTCGTCGCGGATCCGGTCGACCATGCGCAGTACCTGTATCAGGTCTATCTGAGAGCGCAGGCCGATTACAGCGGGCGCGTGACCGTGCCGATCCTCTGGGACCTCGAGCAGCAGACGATCGTCAGCAACGAATCGTCGGAGATCATCCGGATGTTGAATTCGGCCTTCGACGGCATCGGGGCGAAAGCAGGCGACTACGCGCCGCAGGAACTGCTCGCTGAAATCGATGCGCTGAACGAGCGGATCTACGACAGGGTGAACAACGGCGTCTACAAGGCAGGCTTCGCGACCGCGCAGGACGTCTACGAGCGTCAGGTGACCGAGCTGTTCGCGATGCTCGGCGAACTCGAAGCGCGCCTGGCCGATCGGCGCTATCTGCTCGGCGATCGCCTCACCGAAGCCGACTGGCGCTTGTTCACGACGCTGATCCGCTTCGACGCCGTCTATCACGGCCACTTCAAGTGCAACCTGCGGCGGCTGGTCGACTATCCGCGCCTGTGGACCCATACGCGTGAGCTTTACCACTGGCCGGGCGTGGCGGCCACGGTGAACTTCGAGCACATCAAGGAGCATTACTACCGCAGCCACCCGACGATCAATCCGAACCGGATCGTTCCGGCGGGGCCGATTCTCGACCTCTAGCGAGCTGTCGGAGACGAGGGGGCGTTCGCGTTCGAAGGCCCGCTTCTTGCTGGATGCCCGAAGGCGGTCGACGCGGGCCTGGCGTTCGACGCCGGGTTCATCGGAGGCGAGGCAATGAAGCGATCGATCTGGCAGGCAGCGGCGCGGCAAGTCGATCTGCCGGCGCTGCGAAACGACGCGAACGTCGATGTCGCGATCGTCGGCGGCGGCATCACCGGGTTGACGGCGGCGCTGAGGCTGTCGCGTTCGGGCCGGCGCGTGGCCGTGCTCGAGGCCGGCAAGATCGGCGACGGCACGACCGGCCAGTCGACCGGCAACCTTTACGCGACGATCGGCAGCCGGCTCTCGACGCTGTGCGAGAAATGGGGCGAAGAGACGACTCGCGAAGTGGTCCGCGCGCGCGCAAGTGCCATCGATTTCGTCGAGAAGAGCGTTGCCGAGTTCGGCATCGACTGCGACTTCGCGCGCCGTGACTGGTATCTGTACACGCCGCCGGAGACCCTGCCCGACGAATCGTCGCTCGAACGGGAGAGGGCGGCGGCGGTCGCGGCCGGCCTGTCCGCGCGCCTCGAGCCGAACGCGCCCTTGCCGTTCGCGACCGGGCCGACCCTGGTCATCGGCGGACAGGCGCAGTTCGATCCGCTGAAATACGTGCGCGGTCTCGCCGCGGCGATCGCATCCGAGCGCTGCGCGATCTACCAGGACACACCGGTCACGCGGATCGACGGCAACGCCGGGGTCGTGCATACGGATCGGGGGCAGGTCAGTGCAGCGCATGTCGTCATGGCCACGCATACGCCGAAGGGCTCGGACCTGGCGAACCTGCAGGTGGCGCCGTATCGCGAGTATGGGCTGGCCCTGCGGCTGGGCTCCGCCGACTATCCGCTGGGGATCTTCTGGAGCGCCGCAGATACGCGCCGTTCGATTCGCTCGTATCGTTTCGACGGCAAGGATTACCTGATCGTCGTCGGCGAGAAGCACAAGACCGGGCAGGCCGACGACACCGACGCCTGTCAGGCGCGGCTAGAAGAATGGGCACGCGCATTCTTCGACGTCGCGAGTGTCGACATGCGCTGGTCGGCGCAGGGCTATTACTCGCCGGACGAGCTTCCGTACATCGGCAAGAGCGTAGGGTCGGACAAGGTGTATATCGCAACCGGCTTTGCTGCCGACGGCCTGACCTGGGGCACGCTCGCCGGCCTCGTCATCGGCGACGAGATCGCCGGCGTGGACAATCCGTTCGGCGAGCGGTTTCGGCCCGCTCGAGTCGACCCGGCCAAGGCGGGCAAGAAGCTGGTGGTCGAAAGCGCCAACGTGGCGAAGGAGTATGCGTTGGGCCATCTCGGCGCCGCTTCGGCCTTCGAAAAGGCCGAAGCGCTCGCGGCCGGTGACGGACGCGTCGTGAAACTCGACGGCGAGCGCGTGGCCGTCTGCCGCGACGGCGAAAACAAGCTGCACGCGGTTTCAGCGGTCTGCACGCACATGGGCTGCATCGTCGCCTGGAATGGCGCCGAACAGAGCTGGGATTGTCCGTGCCATGGCAGCCGCTTTGCCGCGAACGGAGCCGTCATCGAAGGACCGGCGCTCGAAGCGTTGAAGCCGGTGCAATTGCCGCGGTAGTCGAAAATCATCGGTGCATGCCGCCGGAGGTATCCAGCGCCTGGCGCATCGATGCGAGAAAGGCCTGCAAAATCTCCGACGCATCGTCGCTGCGATAGATGCAGCAAAGGTCGATCAGCGACATCGTCGGGTGGTGCAGCGGTCGGTAGATCACGCCCGGGATGCACACGTAGGAGGCCGAGCGGGAGACCAGGCAGGCGCCGAAGCCGGTGGCGACCAGCGCGACCGCGTGGACGACGTCGCCCACTTCCTGCGCTACTCGCGGCGCGAAGCCGGCGCTGCGACACATTTCGTGCACGCTGTCGATGAAGCTCGGGCGTGATCCGGTGGGGAACAGCACCAGCGGCTGATCGCGCAGCTCTTCGATCGCGATCGCCGTGCGCGCCGCCAACGGCGAGCCATCCGGAACGGCCACGTAGACCGGCTCGGTCAGGATCGATTCGGAGGTCAGGCCCTCGATCGGACGCATCAGCCGGTTGAACGCGATCGTGATCCGGTTCTGGCGCAGCGCGTCGATCTGTTCGTCCTTGGTCATCGAGTGCAGCACGATATTGACTTCGGGACAGGCGTCGCGAAAGCGTCGCAGCAATCGCGGAATCACGCCGAAGATTCCCGATCCGAAGATTGCCACGTCGATGCGCCCGAGGCGACCCAAGGTCGCCTTCTGCGTGCGTTCGGCTGCCCGTTCGGTCTGCGCCAGGATGGCGCGCGCGTCTTCGTAGAGCACGCGCCCCGCTTCGGTCAGCTCGGCTCCGCGCGAGGTCCGTCTGAAAGCTGCGCTCCGATTTCTTCCTCGAGTTGCTGGATCTGCCGCGTCAGCGGCGGTTGCGAGATGTGCAGCCGAAGCGCGGCGCGGCCGATGTTCTGCTCTTCGGCGACGCATACGAAATAACGCAGATGGCGCAGTTCCATGCCGTTTTCCTGTCGGACCATGCTCGCGGGGTATCGCAGACTTAGTTCGATGGTATTGGACCGAATGATGGCAGCTCCATAGACTCTGTCGCCGGAGTTCGATCAAACGGAGACGGGATCGATGGAGACCGCAGCGCCGCGCCTCGACACCGTGCGCCGGATCACGCTGAGCGAATCCGGAGAGCAGTTCCCCTGCCGCGAAGACGAGTCGCTGCTGACCGGCATGCATCGCAGCGGCCGCAAGGGAATTCCGGTGGGATGCCGAGGCGGTGGTTGCGGCGTGTGCCGGGTACGCATCTGCAGCGGGGAGTACGCGACGCGGCCGATGAGCAGCGCGCACATCAGCGCTGCGGACCGGCTCGCCGGTGAAGTGCTGGCCTGCCGCGTCTTCCCGCGCTGCGACCTTCAGGTCGAGGTCATCGGCCCGCTGCGACGGCGCATCGGCTGAACACTGGTTTCGACGACAGGAGACAGAACCATGGCATTGACCGGCGTACTGCGCCCAGGACACCTTCAGCTTCGCGTGATGGATCTCGAAGAGGGCGTGCGCTTTTATCGCGACGTGCTCGGCCTCGAGGAATGCGGCCGCGACGCTTCGGGCCGCGTCTATCTGAAGGGCTGGGACGAGCGCGACCACCACAGCATCATCCTGCGCGAGGCCGACCAGGCCGGCATGGATTTCTTCGGTTTCAAGGTGGCCGACGATGCGAGCCTCGAAAAGCTCGAAGCCGACCTGCGCGCCTACGGCGTGAAGACCGAGCGTCTTCCGGCCGGCGACTTGCTGGAGACCGGTGAGCGCGTGCGCTTCGAGATCCCGAGCGGGCACCTGATCGAGCTGTATGCGCACAAGACCTACGTCGGCAGCGACCTCGGCCGGAAAGACCCGAAGCCGTATTCGCCGAAGTTCGACAAGGGCATCGCACCGATGCGCTTCGACCACGCCCTGCTCTACGGTCCGAACGTGGACAAGGTGCTCGACCTGTTCACCAAGGTGCTCGGTTTTCACCTGGCCGAGTTCGTCACGCTGCCCGACAGCGACGTGAAGGGCGCGCTGTGGCTGTGCTGCTCGAACAAGGCGCATGACATCGCCTTCGTGGTCCACCCCGAACCGGGCAAGCTGCACCACCTGTCCTTCTACATGGAGTCGTGGGAGCGCGTGATGCGGGCGGCGAACATCATGGCGGCCAACGACGTCAAGGTCGACATCGGACCGACCCGCCACGGCATCACGCGCGGCGGCACGATCTACGCGTGGGATCCGTCGGGCAATCGTTTCGAGACCTACTCGGGCGGCAACACCAGCTACCCCGACCTGCCCCCGATCGAGTGGAGCTGGGAAGGCCTGGGTGAGGGCGGCGGGCTGGATGTGGCGCATCGCAAGCTGCACGAGACCTTCCTGACCGTCGTGACCTGAACGCCGGCGCGCCCGCTCGCATCCAGACGTCGGCGAGCCCGCTCGCATGCAACCTTACTGGTTCAAGAGATGACCCGCATCGTTACCAACTTCATCGATGGCAGCTTCCGCTCGGCCGAAGGCGCGCGTCTGTTCGACAAACGGTCCCCGGTCGACGGCAAGTTGATCGCCCGGATCGCCGAGGCCTCGCAGGCCGAAGTGGATCAGGCGGTGCGCGCGGCCCGCGTCGCGCTGTCGGGCGAATGGGGGCGGCTCAGCGTCGATCAGCGCAGCGCGATGCTGCATGCGGTCGCCGACGAGATCATTCGGCGCTTCGACGATTTCGTCGCCGCCGAGATGGCCGACACCGGCCAGCCGCACCACGTGATGACGCACGCCTTCATCCCCGCGGCGCGGCGAACTTCAAGATCTTCGCCGACCTGGTGAAGAACGTGCCGACCGAGAGCTTCCGCACCAGCACGCCCGACGGCCGTGGTGCGCTGAACTACGCCATTCGCAAGCCAAAGGGCGTCATCGGCGTGATCTGCCCATGGAACGCGCCGTTCCTGCTGATGACCTGGAAGCTCGGGCCCGCCCTGGCCTGCGGCAACAGCGTGGTCGTCAAGCCCTCCGAGGAGACGCCGCTGACCGCGGCCTTGCTCGGTGAAGTGATGAACGCGGTCGGTATGCCCAAGGGCGTCTACAACGTGGTCAACGGCTTCGGGCCCGAGTCGGCCGGCGAGTTCCTGACCGCGCACCCGCTGGTCGATGCGATCACCTTCACCGGCGAGACGCGCACCGGAACCGCGATCATGAAGGCGGCCGCCGAGGGGCTGCGCGACGTCTCGTTCGAACTCGGCGGCAAGAACGCCGGCATCGTCTTCGCCGACTGCGATTTCGACGCGGCGGTCGACGGCATCTTCCGCTCTGCCTTCATGAACACCGGGCAGGTCTGCCTCGGCACCGAGCGCGTCTATGTCGAGCGGCCGCTGTTCGAGCGCTTCCGCGATGCGCTGAAGGCACGCGCCGAGTCGGTTCGCTACGGCCGGCCGGAGGACCACGACAGCAACTACGGCCCGCTGATCAGCCAGGAACACCGCGACAAGGTGCTGCGCTACTACCGCCGCGCGGTCGAGGAGGGCGCCACCGTGGTGACCGGCGGCGGCGTACCCGAAGTGCCGGCCGAACTGCAGGACGGCACCTGGGTCCAGCCGACGATCTGGACCGGGCTTCCGGATGACGCCAGCGTGGTCAACGAAGAAATCTTCGGCCCCTGCTGTCATCTGCGCCCGTTCGACAGCGAGGACGAAGTGGTCCGATTGGCGAATGACACCGGCTACGGCCTGTCGACGACGATCTGGACACGCGACCTGGCGCGCGCGCACCTGATGGCCGAGCGCATCGAGGTCGGCATCACCTGGATCAACAGCTGGTTCGTGCGCGACCTGCGAACGCCGTTCGGCGGCTCGAAGCAAAGCGGCATCGGTCGCGAAGGCGGCGTGCACTCGCTCGAGTTCTATACCGAGACACGCAACGTTTGCGTGAAGCTTTGAGCCCGTCCAGGTTCGACTTCATGGAGGCGACATCGTGAACACGATCACTTCGACCCCGGCGGCCGACATGCGCACGACGCTCGGCGAAGCCGATCTGCGCCTGCTCACCGACCGGATCGAGGCCGCGCAAAGGAGCGCCCGGGCGATCCGCAAGCTGACCGACGACTTTCCCGGCATGACTCTCGGAGACGGCTATGCGGTGCAGTTGGCGCTTCTTCAGCGCTGGCTCGACGAAGGCAGCCGCCAGGTCGGCTGGAAGGCCGGCCTGACCAGCAAGGCGAAAATGGATCAGATGGGCGTGCGCGTGCCGTCGATCGGGTTCCTGCTTGCCGATATGGAGCAGGCAGAGGACTCGGTCGTAAGCACCGAAGAACTCGTGCATCCGCGCGTCGAATGCGAGCTGGCCTTCGTGACGAAGGCGCCTCTGGCTGGGCGTGATTGCAGCCGCGACGAAGTTCTGGCGGCCACCGACCACGTCGTGCCGGCGCTCGAGATCATCGATTCGCGCTTCGCGGGTTTCAAGTTCGACCTGCAGAGCGTGGCGGCCGACAACGGCTCGGCGGCGCGCTTCGTGCGCGGCGCGCGTGCACTGCGCCCGGAGGCGCTGGCGCTCGACACCCTCGACGTGCTGCTCGAAAAGAACGGCGCGACAGTTGCGGCAGGCAACTCGGCCGCGGTCATGGGCCACACCGCCGATGCCGTGGCGCTGCTGGTCCGCGTGCTGGCGGAACTCGGCAGGGAGCTGCCTGCCGGCAGTTTCGTGATGAGCGGCGCGATCACCGAGGCGATTGCCATCGAGCCGGGCGACCGGGTCTGCGCGCGCTTCCAGCAACTGGGCAGCGTGAGCGTGCGCTTCGGCTGAATCGTCGCCTGTTCGAGAACCAAGGAAGAGACCGTGAAACCACGAACCGCGTTGCTGTTTTCAGCGCTGCTGTCCGCGCTTGCCGGTGCAATATCGCTGGCGCCTCCGGCCGCGCTGGCCGCCAATGCCTACCCGAGCAAGCCGATCAGGTTGATCGTGCCGTTCCCGCCCGGAGGTCCCACCGACATCATGGGTCGCGTGGCCGCCAAGGTCATCGGCGACAAGCTCGAGCAGACGGTGGTCGTGGAAAACAAGCCCGGTGCCGGCGGCAACCTCGGCACCGACCTGGTCGCCAAGGCACCGGCCGACGGCTACACGATCGGCATCGGTGTGATCAGCAGCCTGGCGATTTCACCGGCGCTGGGACCCAGACAGCCCTTCGACGTGAAGACCGACCTGACGCCGATCTCGCTGCTGGGGATCGCCAAGGGCGCGATCGTGGCCCACCCCAGCGCACCCTTCGACGACCTGAAGAGCATGATCGCCTACGCCAGGGACAACCCGGGCAAGCTGAGCTACGGAAGCTCGGGCATCGGCACCGCGAACCATCTGGCGGGCGAGTACCTTGCGTCGGTGGCCGGCATTCGGCTCACCCATATTCCGTACAAGGGAACAGCGCAACTCATGCAGGACCTGCTCGGCGGCCAGGTGCCGGTCAGCGTCGAAAGCTCGCTCACGAGCGCAGTGCCGAATGTGCTCAGCGGAAAGCTGAAAGCGATCGCGATCACTTCGGCGACCCGGTCGCCGCTGTTGCCGGACGTGCCGACTGTGGCCGAGCAAGGCTTCCCCGGCTTCGACGTTCCGACGTGGATGGGCGTCATCGGGCCGGCGGGCGTGCCCCAACAGGTGGTGGCGGCGCTCAACCGGGCGCTGGCCGAAGGCCTGGAAGCGCCGGACGTCATCGATCGCTTTGCAAAGATCGGTGCCGAGCCGAAACCGACCAGCCCGGAAGAGTTCGCCGAGTACATCGCGAGCGAGAATGCACGGTGGGCCAGGGTCATCCGCGATGCCGGAATCAAGGTCGAATAGAGATGCCCGTTGCCAACATCCACGTGCTCGCCGGCCATCCGCGCCCGGTGCTGAAGCTGCTCGTGCAGGAGGCGTCCGCGACCCTCGCACGGGTCATGGGCGCACCGATCGAGCGGGTGCAGCTCTGGATCACCGAGGTCGATCCCGAACTCTACGCTCTGGCAGGCCTTCCCGCCGACGGGGTGCTGGCTCGCACGCCGCGAGCCGACGCCGAAGTCCCGCTGATCCGCATGTCTTTGATGGAAGGCCGCCCGGTCGAGAAGCTGCATGCCGTGATGGCAGAGATGAGCGCCGTCACGGCCCGGGTGCTCGGCGGCGACCCGCAGCGCGTGCGCGTTCAGATCGATCTGGTGCACCCCGATCGCTGGGCAATCGGAGGCACGCCGGCGAGCCTGATCGCTTCGCGTCGACAGCCGGTGCCGGCTGCCTGAGGCTGTCTGCGGGCTGCCCTCGTGCGGCTCTGCGGCCTGCAGAGTCGCGCTGACTTGCCCGACTTCCGGGCAGGGCCTACGATGCTCCGATCACGCCACGGTTTGCGTCGAGCGTTCGAGTGCGCCGACGCCTCGGGGCGAGTGCATGGTCACGTCACCCCTTGACAGGAGCAACAGGTAATGAACGATTCCAGGAAAGAAAGAGCAACCGGTTCGACGATGAGTACCGGCGCCCCGGCGGCCAGCGACCGCAATTCGCTGACGATCGGGCCAGACGGGCCGATCCTGCTGCACGACGTGCACTTCCTGGAGCAGATGGCGCACTTCAACCGCGAGAAAGTGCCCGAGCGCCAGCCGCACGCGAAAGGCGGCGGCGCCTTCGGCGTTTTCGAGACCACCGCCGACGTTTCCCGCTACACGAAGGCGGCACTGTTCCAGAAGGGCGCCAAGACCGAACTGCTGATCCGCTTCTCCACCGTGGCGGGCGAGATGGGCAGCCCCGATACCTGGCGCGACGTTCGCGGCTTCTCGCTGAAGTTCTACACCAGCGAAGGCAACTACGACCTCGTCGGCAACAACACGCCGATCTTCTTCGTGCGCGACCCGATGAAGTTTCCGCACTTCATCCGCAGCCAGAAGCGCCTGCCCGATTCGGGCCTGCGCGACAACCACATGCAGTGGGACTTCTGGAGTTCGAACCCCGAATCCGCGCATCAGGTCACCTACCTGATGGGCCCGCGCGGGCTGCCGCGCACCTGGCGCGAAATGAACGGCTACGGTTCGCACACCTTCATGTGGATCAACGCGTCGGGCGAGAAGTTCTGGGTCAAGTATCACTTCCACACCCAGCAGGGGATGGCGTTCTTCAGCAACGAAGAAGCGATGGCGATGTCGGGCAAGGATGCCGATTTCCATCGCCGCGATCTCTTCGATGCGATCGTCCGCGGCGACCATCCGAGCTGGAAGCTGTCGGTGCAGGTGATGCCGTACGCGGAAGCGAAGACCTACCGGCTCAACCCCTTCGACCTGACGAAGACCTGGCCGCACAAGGACTATCCGCTGATCGAAGTCGGCACGATGACGCTGAACCGCAATCCGGAGAACTTCTTTGCCGAGATCGAGCAGGCCGCCTTCTCGCCCGGCAACACGGTGCCGGGCATCGGGCTGTCGCCCGACAAGATGCTGCTCGGCCGCGCTTTCGCCTACAACGACGCGCAGCGCAACCGCATCGGCACGAATTTCCATCAGCTTCCGGTGAACCGGCCAAAGGTGCCCGTCAATACCTACATGTTCGACGGCCAGATGACCTACGAGCACAGCGGCAACGCGCCGGTCCATGCGCCGAACAGCGGCGGTCGTCCGTGGGCCGACGATACCGGCCCCGTCGACGACGGCTGGGAGGCCGACGGGGAGATGGTTCGCAGTGCCTACATGCTGCGCCCGGACGACGACGACTTCACGCAGCCGGGCATCCTGGTGCGTGAAGTGTTCAACGACGCCGAGCGAGCGGCGCTCGTCGAACAGGTGGCGGGCAGCCTGCTCGGCGGCGTTCGCAGTCCGGTGCTCGAGCGGGCCCTGGGCTACTGGAAGAGCATCGACGCCGACGTGGGCAAGCGGATCGAGGAC
>CALLYQ010000483.1 GCA_937858875.1 uncultured Lautropia sp.
GCCGTCGGCGGGCGCATCGCGACAGAAGGATCGGCTGCCAGAACGTTCAGCGCGTCGGCGTCGAGGACCGCTGCCGCCGGGCTGCCGAGCACGCGCAGCAGCAGCCCGCGCGCGCAGGCGTCGGTGCCGAGGCCGCAGCCGGCCACGATGACGTCGACGTCGTCGAAGTCGGCATCGGCGTCGCGTGTCATCAGTTGCGGCTGGCCGGGGTCGAAGACCGGGCCCTGCGGCGATGCGATCCAGACCTTGCCGGCGCCGCCATGCTGGGCAGCGCGTGCGGCCAGCAGCGCCGCGCCGCTCATCCCGGAGGCGCCGCCCACGATCAGCACCGAGCCGAAAGTGCCCTTGCTGCTGTCGCGCGGTCGACGCGGCAGCCGTCGCGCGGCTTCGCGGCGACCGAACAGCATGCCGTCTGCCTGCCCGGCCGCCTCGAGCCCCAGCGGCGCGACGCTCACCCGCCCCACGTGATCGAGCGCGCGACCCGTGTGCAGCCCGGGCTTGTCGTCGATCATCGTGACGGTCCGCGTTGCCGGCATCGCGACCGAGCCGACCAGCGCGCCGGTGTCGGCGTCGACGCCGCTCGGGACGTCGATCGCCACGACCGGTGCCCCGAGTTCCGCAAGCAGGCGGCACAGCTCGGCGGCCAGACCATCGAGCGGCCGGGCCAGGCCGATGCCGAACAGGCCGTCGATCACGAGCGGCACCGGATCCGTCGCTGCGAACAAGGCGTGCAAGGCGTCGGCGCTTTCGATCCTCGTCGGGCTCAGGCCGAGGCTCGCGGCGCGAACCCGCACGCGGGCCGTGTCTTCGGGCGGCGTAGCGCCTGCGGCGCAGCCGGACAGTTCGAAGGCGCGGGCATCGAAGCCCCGCTCGTGCAGCAGCAGCGCAGCGAGCAGCGCGTCGCCACCGTTGTTGCCGGGGCCGCAGAACGCAAGGATCGGCCGTCCGGCCGGCCCCGCGCGGAGCATTCCTTCGGTGGCATCGGCCACCGCTGCCGCTGCCCGGGACATCAGTTCGCCGGCCGCGGTGCGCGCGAGGCCGTCGGCTTCGATCCTTCGAATCGTGCTGGTGAACAACAGGGCAGTCATCGCTTCGTCGTGCTCACAGGGTGCCATCGACGCGAGGTCGGCCTCAGCGATAGCGTGCCAGCGTCAGGCCATCGAGATCGATCGCCGGCTGTTTTCCAGCCACGACGTCGGCCACGACACGACCGCTGCCGCAGGCCATCGCCCAGCCCGTCGAGCCGTGTCCGAGGTTCAGGAACAGGCCAGGCAGCGGCGTGGCGCCGAGTACCGGCGGGCCGTCGGGCAGCATCGGACGAGCGCCGGTCCAGAAAGTGGCCTCGTCCCAGCGGGCGGCGTCGGGAAACCAGTCGCGGCCGACCTTCAGCAGCGTGCGCAGCGCCGCCTGTCGCGGCTTCAGGCCGGCATCGCCGACTTCGGCGGTACCGGAGACGCGGAGCCGGTCGCCGAGCGGCGTGACCGCGGTCTTGTAGGCCTCGTCCATCAGCGCCTGCCTTGGGCCCGCTTCGGCGTCGTTCAGCGGCACCGTGGCCGAATAGCCCTTGACCGGGTAGATCGGCAGGTCGATCCCCGCCGGGCGCAGCAGCCGGCCGCTTTCCGGTCCGGCCGCGACGACGACGGACGTCGCGCCGATCCGCTCGCCGTCGTTCATCTGTACGCCGGCGACGCGGCCGCCGTCGACGAGGATCGCGCGTGCCTGGCGGCCGAATCGGAAATCCACGCCGCAGGCTTCGGCGGCATGGCGCAGCGCGCGGGCGAACTCGAGGCAGTCGCCGCTTTCGTCGTCGGGCAGGTACAGGCCGCCGGCCAGCGGCGTGGCCGCCGCGAGCGCCGGCTCCTGCGCGCGGCAGCCGTCGGCGTCGAGCACGCGGTGGGGGATCGCCTGCTCTTCGAGCAGTGCGCGCGCCGGAGCGGCCATCGCCAGGTCGCGTTCGCTGCGGAACAGTTGCAGGTAACCCCTCGACCGGTGATAGTCGATGCCCAGCGAAGCGCGCAGCTCGTGCAATTCGTCGCGGCTGTAGAACGCGATGCGCTGCATCCTGAGCCGATTGACGCGATAGCGCTCGAGCCGGCATTCGCGCAGCCAGCGAGCGATCCAGCGCCACTGGCGTCGATCGGCGGTCGGGCGGAAGCGCACCGGCGCTGCGCTCGACAGCAGGTAGGACAGGATCTTGCCGGGCATGCCCGGCGCCGCCCACGGCGTCACGTAGCCGGGGGCGATGACGCCGGCGTTGCCCGCGCTGGTTTCCCGCGCGACGTCGTCACGGCGCTCGAGCACGACGACCTCGAAGCCGTGCTCGCACAGGTACCAGGCGGTGCATACGCCGATGATGCCGGCGCCGACGACGAGGACCTTCATCTCAGGCGCTGGCCCTCATCTGCGCCGGCAGCCAGGTCACGATCTCCGGAAACCAGTAAATCAACAGCACGGCCACGATCATCAGCAGGAACATCGGCAGCGCGACCTTGGCGATCCAGGTCAGCTCGCGTCCGGTCATCCCCTGCAGCACGAACAGGTTGAAGCCCACCGGCGGCGTGATCTGCGCCATTTCCACGACCAGCACGACGAAGATGCCGAACCATAGCAGGTCGATGCCGGCGGCCTGCACGGTCGGCAGGATCACGCCCATCGTCAGCACGACCATCGAGATGCCGTCGAGAAAGCAGCCGAGCAGGATGTAGAACAGCGACAGCGCGATGATCAGCTGGAACTGCGTCAGGCCGAGCCCGGAGATCCATTCGGCGAGTTGGCGCGGCAGGCCGATGTAGCCCATGGCCAATGTCAGGAAGGCGGCACCGGCGAGGATCAGCGCGATCATGCAGTACAGCCGCGTGGCGCCGAACAGCGATTCCACGAAGGTGGTCAGGGTCAGCGAACCCTGCACGAGCGACAGCAGCAGCGCGCCGACGACCCCGACCGCGGCAGCCTCGGTGGCCGTGGCGATGCCGGCGTAGATCGCACCGAGCACCGCGGCGATCAGCAGCGCCACCGGAATCAGGCTGCGCGAGGCATGCAGCTTGGCCAGCAGGCTCATCGATGGATCGCGCGGCGGGATCCGGTCGGGGTTGAAAAGCGCCCAGACGATCACGTAGCCCATGAACAGGCCGGCGAGCAGGATGCCCGGCAGGATGCCGGCGACGAACAGCCGCGCGATCGACACGTCGGCGGTCACGCCGTAGACGATCATGATGATCGACGGCGGGATCAGCAGGCCCAGCGTGCTGGCGCCCGCCAGCGTGCCGACGATCATCGAATCGGGATACTGCCGGTGCCCGAGTTCGGGCAGCGTCATCTTGCCGATCGTCGCACAGGTGGCTGCCGAAGAACCCGAGACGGCGGCGAAGATCGTGCAGCCGATGATGTTCGTATGCAGCAGCCGGCCGGGCAGCCGCGACATCCACGGCGCGAGCCCACGGAACATGTCCTCCGACAGTCGGGTTCGGAACAGGATCTCGCCCATCCAGATGAACAGCGGCAGCGCCGTCAGCGTCCAGCTCGACGATGCGCCCCAGATCGTGACGGCCATCGCGTCGCCGGCGGGCCGCGACGAGAACAGCTCCATCCCGATCCAGGCCACCCCCGACAGCGCAAGCCCGATCCAGACCCCGGAGCCGAGCAGGACGAACAGCGACAGGACCAGCAGCAGCGTGATCAGAAGGTCGGTGCTCATGATCGTTGCGGCCCCGTCATTCGACGCGCGCGAGATCGGCCTCGCGCATCTCGTGGCCGCCGCGCAGCGCCAGCACCAGCTCGTCGACGAAGGCAACGAACAGGATCAGCGCACCGATCGCCATCGGCACCTGAGGAATCCATAGCGGCGTCGCATCGGCGCCGGTGGAAATGTCATGGAACTGGTGCGACTGCCAGACCAGCCGCACGCAATACCAGCCGAGCAGGCCGGACAGCAGCACCGCCACGCCCAGCGACCAGAGCCGCAGCGCGCGCCGCAGCGCCGGCGGCGACAGGTTCAACAGCAGCGTGACGCGGATATGCTCGTTTCGCTTCAGCGTGTGCGCCAGTGCAAGGAAGGACGAACCGGCCATCATGTAGCCGGCGTAGGCGTCGGTGCCCGGCACGTAGAAGCCGAACTGTCGGCCGGCGATGCTCAGCAGCACCATCACCAACACGCCGATCATGCAGGCCGCCGCCAGCCAGGCGGCAGCCCCGTACAGCGCATCGAGGGTCGAGCGCATCGTCACATCTTGTTGTAGGCGTCGATGATCGCCTTGCCTTCGGCGCCGGTGCGGCTCAGCCACTCATCGACCATCGCCTCGCCGACCTTCCTGAACTCGGCCTTCATCTTGTCGGACGGCGGCAGCACCTGCATGCCGTGCTTCTTCAGCTCCTCGGCGTACCAGTCGTTCTTCTCGCGCGAGATCTTCCAGCCACGCGTCTCGGCCTCGGCAGCAGCCTTCAGCAACACCTGGCGCGTCGGTTCGTCGAGTTCGGCAAGCGCCTTCTTGTTGGCCATGATCACGTTCTTCGGCAGCCAGGCCTGCGTGTCGTACCAGTACTTCAGGTGCTCGAAGGTCTTCGTGTCGTAGCCGGTCGATCCCGACGAAATGTAGGACTCGACGGCACCGGTGGCCATCGCCTGCGACAGCTCGGCCGCCTGGATCGTGACCGGCTGGGCGCCGAACATGTCGGCGATCTTCGCCGTGGCAGGGTTGTAGGCGCGGAACTTCATGCCCTTCAGGTCTGAAGCGCCGTCGAGCGGTTTCTTCGAGTACAGCCCCTGCGGCGGCCACGGCACCGTGAACAGCAGCTTCATGCCCTGCGAATCGAGCAGCTTCTCGAGCGCGGGTTTCGAGGCCTGGTACAGCTTGAACGCGTCGTCGTAGCTGGTGGCCACGAAGGGCAGCACGTCGACGCCGAACAGCGCGTTCTCGTTCGCGTAGTTCGAGATCAGCACCTCGCCGATCTGCGCCTGGTTGCCCTGGACCGCGCGCTTGATCTCGGGCGCCTTGAACAGCGACGCGTTCGCATGCACGGTGATCTTCAGCTTGCCGTCGGTCGCCTTCTCGACGTCGGAGGCGAACTGCACGAGGTTCTCGGTGTGGAAGTTGTTCGCCGGGTACGCGGCCGGCAGGTCCCAGCGCGTCTGTGCGACGGCGCCGGTGCTGGCGAGTGCGGCAACCAGGGTCAGGGTCGTGAGCAGTCTCATCTCGTGTCTCCAGTCGTTCTCGGTGCCGTTGCGGCGACGTTCGAAAGGATAACCGCGCGCGGCCGGCTCGTGCGACGCGGCCGTGCAAGGATTTATAGTTCGCCGCAACGAAGCCTGGCGCCGGAAGACCGGTCGACCCGAGATGACAACGAACCGATCCGGAATCGGCGCTGCCGCCATCGCGCGCCATGGACCCGGCTGGGCAGGAAGCAGATGAGCCGGCCGCCAGCGCTCGGCGTGCTGATGCTCGAGACGGCGTTCCCGCGTCCGCTGGGGGACATCGGAAACCGGAACTCCTGGCCGTTTCCGGTGCTCTACGAGACGGTCGCCGGTGCCAGCGTCGAGGCCGTCGTCTCGCATGCGGCGCAGGGGCTGATCGACCCCTTCCTGGCTGCCGGCCACCGGCTGATCGATCGTGGCGCGATCGGTGTGACGACGTCCTGCGGCTTTCTTGCACGCCACCAGCGGGTGCTGGCCGAGGGCCTGCGCGTGCCGGTGGCGAGTTCGGCGCTGCTTCA
This sequence comes from uncultured Lautropia sp., assembly GCA_937858875.1. Lineage (GTDB taxonomy): Bacteria > Pseudomonadota > Gammaproteobacteria > Burkholderiales > Burkholderiaceae_E > Zeimonas. Next base: position 5,707 of record CALLYQ010000483.1, read on the forward strand.
GGTCGGGTGGATCGCGAGCCTGCTGCCGGCCGGCAAGCGCGTGGGTATCGTCACCTTCGACGCCGACGCGCTCGACGACGAGACGCTTTGCGCGGTCGGGGTGCCGCTCGATACACCGAGGGTCGGCCTGCCGCCCGACGGCCGGCTGCGTGCGACGATCTCCGGCGACCGGCCTGCGCTCGATCGCGAGTCAGCGCTCGCCGAAGTCGTGCACAGCGGCCGGCGCCTGTGCGAGCGAAACCCCGAGGTCGCGGCGATCGTCCTCGAATGCACGAACCTGCCGCCGTACCGGGCCGCGCTGGCCGCCGCGACCGGTCGGCCGGTCTACGATATCGGGACGCTGCTGCCGTGGTTCTGGCACGGCCTGTCGGCGGCGACCCCACCTGGATGAGACGATGAGCGAAGCGAACAGCGGCAAGGCCGGATCCCGATGGCAATTCTGGATCGACCGCGGAGGCACGTTTACCGACGTCGTCGCGCGCCGCCCCGACGGAAGCCTGCAGACGGCGAAGCTGCTGTCGGAGAACCCCGAGCTCTACCCCGACGCCGCCGTCGAAGGGATCCGGCGCATGCTCGATCTCGGCCCCGACGAGCCGATCGTCGCCGCGCAGGTCGAGGCCGTGAAGATGGGCACCACGGTGGCCACCAATGCCCTGCTCGAGCGGCAGGGCGAGCCGTTGCTGCTGGCCGTCACGCGCGGTTTTCGCGACGCGCTGCGCATCGCCTACCAGAACCGCCCGAAGCTGTTCGAGCGGCGCATCGTGCTGCCCGAACTGCTGCACCGGCAGGTCGTCGAGATCGACGAGCGCGTCTCGGTCGACGGCGAGGTTCTGGTGCCGCTCGACGAAGCCGGCGCGGCGGCGGCGTTCAAGCGCGCCTTCGATGGCGGCCTGCGCGCCATCGCGATCGTGCTGATGCACGGCTACCGCCACGGCGCGCACGAGGAGCGCCTGGCGCAGACCGCGCGCGAGATCGGCTTCACGCAGATATCGGTCTCGCACCAGGTGTCGCCGCTGATCCGCTTCGTGCCGCGTGGCGACACGACGGTCGTCGACGCCTACCTGTCGCCGGTTCTGCACCGCTACGTGCGGCAGGTCGCGGCCTCGATGCACGGTGTCACGCTGCAGTTCATGCAGTCCAACGGCGGGCTGACCGATGCGCACGTCTTCCAGGGCAAGGACTCGATCCTGTCGGGCCCGGCAGGCGGCATCGTCGGCATGGCGCGCGTGAGCAGTGCCGCCGGCTTCGAGCGCGTGATCGGTTTCGACATGGGAGGCACCTCGACCGACGTTTCGCACTATGCCGGCGAGTTCGAGCGCGAGTTCGACACCCTGGTGGCCGGCGTGCGGATGCGCGCGCCGATGATGAGCATCCACACGGTCGCTGCCGGTGGCGGTTCGATCCTGCATTTCGACGGCGCGCGGATGCGTGTGGGGCCCGATTCGGCAGGCGCGAATCCGGGGCCGGCCTGCTACCGGCGCGGCGGCCCGCTGACGGTGACCGACGCGAACGTGATGCTCGGCAAGCTGCAACCGCGCTTTTTTCCGCCGGTGTTCGGCCGCGACGGCAACGAGCCGCTCGACGCCGACATCGTGCGCGAGCGCTTCACCGCGCTGGCGGCCGAGATCGAAGCGGCGACCGGGCGCCTGATGAGTGCCGAGGAAATCGCGCAGGGCTTCCTCGACATCGCGGTCGCCAACATGGCCAACGCGATCAAGAAGATATCGGTGCAGCGCGGTTACGACATCACGAGCTACACGCTGACGACCTTCGGCGGCGCCGGCGGCCAGCATGCCTGCCTGGTGGCCGACGCGCTGGCGATGCCGCGCGTGCTCGCGCACCCGCTGGCCGGCGTGCTGTCGGCCTACGGCATGGGGCTGGCCGAGCAGGTCGCGATGCGCGAGCGCTCGGTCGAGCAGCGGCTCGACGAAACGGGCCATGCGCAGGCGGCAGCCGTGCTCGACGAACTCGAATCGGCAGCGAGCGCGGAACTCGTTGCGCAAGGCGAGGCCGCCGGGCGGCTGCGCGCGCGCGGCGCGATCAGCTACCGGCGCGGCCACATCACGGTGCTCGACCGGCGCGTGCTC
>CALLYQ010000484.1 GCA_937858875.1 uncultured Lautropia sp.
TCATAGCCCTGAGCGAACCCGGTTTCGTGGCCGGCCTGATCACCTGCCTGATGACCGGCCTTGTAGCCGGCGTCGAAAGCGGCGCGATAGGCGGCCGGTATCGCGCTGCGTTCGCTGACGCCGGTTTCGTGGCCGGCCGGCCTTGCTCCGTGGTCCGCCGGCGCCGTAGCGAGCCCCGCGTCGTCATCGGCTGCGCCGCCGAACTCGTCGAGCCTGAGCGGCGTGTAGCCGGCCAATTTACCTGCCGCGATGATGCGGTTGGCGCCACGCGGGTTGGCGCCGCGCGGGTTGGCGCTGTGGCGGCCACTGATCTCGATGGCCCGCCTGCGCAGCGCCTCAGAGTACTGCATCGTTGGCTCCCCCCAGCGAGATCAGCCCCTCGTCGGCGAGCCGGCGTGCGGTCTTCAGGATCTCCTTCTGTTCGGCTTCGACCTGCGAGACCTTGACCGGACCTTTCGATTCGAGGTCGTCGCGCAGGGTTTCGGCCGCGCGCTGGCTCATGTTGCGGAAGATCTTGTCGCGCAGCTTCGCGTCGGCGCCCTTGAGTCCGATGACCAGCGAATCGGCCTGCACTTCGCGCAGCAGCTGCTGCATCGCCCGGTCGTCGAGTCGGGCGAGGTCGTCGAAGGTGAACATCTGGTCGGCGATGCGCTGAGCCAGCTCGGGATCCTGCGAGCGGATCGCGTCGAGCACGACCGACTCGTTCGAGCCCCCGAAGAAGTTCAGGATCTCGGCTGCCGTCTTGCTGCCCCCAAGTTTCGTACGGTTCAGCTTTTCGCCGCCGGCCAGCAGCGTGATCAGCACGTCGTTCAGTTCGCGCAATGCGTTCGGCTGGATGCCGTCGAGCGTCGCGATCCGTGCCATCACCTCGATTCGAAGCGGCTCGCCCATCAACAGCAGGATCGACGAGGCCTGCTCGCGTTCGAGGTGCACGAGAATCGACGCGATGATCTGCGGATGCTCGCCGCGAATCAGCTCGGCGACCGACTGCGGATCCATCCACTTCAGGCTCTCGATCCCCGAAACGTCGCCGCCCTGCAGGATCCTGTCGATCAGCAGGCCGGCCTTCTCGTCGCCGAGCGCGCGCCGCAGCACGGTCTTCACGTATTCGTCGGAGTTGCCGACCAGCGTGCTGAGTTCAGACGAGTCGGTGTGGAAGCGGTCGAGTACGGCGGCCAGCTTGTCGCGGCTGGTCGCACGCGTACGCGCCATCGTCTCGCTGATCCGCTGGACTTCCTTCGGCGTCAGGTGGCGGAAGACCTCGGCCGCCGCGTCCTCGCCGAGCGCGAGCAGCAGGATCGCGCTGTCGAGCAGGCCGTCTTCGCTCATCGCGCTCATTCGCCCCGTGCCTCGCCGCCGGTCCAGCTGCGCACGACGTTGGCCACGCTGGCCGGATCGGCACGCGCGAGCCGGAGGATCTGTTCCTGCATTTCGGTTCGGGCCGGCGCGGGAGCAGACGGCGTCGGCGCGGGCAGCGCACCGGCGGCCGCCGGCTCTGGAATCTGCAGCGGGTCGTCGACCCGCGCGCTGAGCGCCGGCGGCGCGGGGCGTGCGACGCTGCGCAACGCCGGACGGATCAGCATCAGGATCACGATCAGTGCGAGCACCACGAGCAGCACCTGCTTGCCCAGGTCGCGGGCCAGCGCCAACGTCTCGGGCTGCTGCCACAGCGCCGGTTCCTCGAGCTCGGGCGCCGGCGTTTCAGTGAACGCCGCGTTCACGACGTTGATCGAGTCGCCGCGATCGCGATTGAATCCGATCGCCTCGCGTACCAGCGCGTTGATGCTGTCGACCTCTTCGGCGCTCAGCGCCACGAGCTGCGGCCTGCCCTCGACGTCGATCGAGCGCCTGTGGTTGACCACGATCGCCGCGCTCAGCCGCCTGATCGAGCCGCTCGCTTCGCGTGTCACGCGCACCGTGCGATCGAGCTCGTAGTTCGTCAGCGCTTCGCGTCGTCCGCCGCCGGTGGCCGCGCCAGTTTGCGTCGCGGCGGCCTGCGTCTGCTGAGGCGGTCCGTTGACCGGTGCGGTCGCCGCCTGGGGCGGCTGGTTCGAAAGCGCGCCGGGCACGCCGGCGGCCTGCGCTTCGCGAGTGGCTGATTCGATGACCTGCTGGCTGCGGATCGAGGCGGTAGCGCCGTCCTGGTTCGGACGGAACTGCTCGGCCGTCGATTCGCTCTGCGTGAAATCGACGTCGGCGGTCACCTGAGCGCGCACGTTGCCGACGCCGACGATCGGTTCGACGATATCGAGCACGCGCTGCGCGAGCACCGATTCGATCCGGCGCACGTAATTCAGCTGGGTGGCGTCGAGGCCCGGGCCGGCGGACTCGTCGCTCGACGACAGCAGCGTGCCCGACTGGTCGACGATGCTCACGCGCTTCGGTGTCAGTTCGGGCACCGACGAGGCGACCAGATGCACGATTCCGGCGATCTGGGCGCGGTCCAGCGTGCGCCCGGGATACAGCGCCAACAGCACCGAGGCCGACGGCTTCTGCTGCTCGCGCAGGAAACCGTTCTGCACCGGCAGCGCCAGGTGCACGCGTGCGTTCTGCACGGCCGCCAGCGACTGGATCGAACGCGACAGCTCGCCTTCGAGGCCGCGCTGGAAGTTCAGCCGTTCCTGGAACTGCGTGACGCCGAACTTCTGGTTCTCGAGCAGCTCGAATCCGACGGTGCCGCCGCGCGGCAGCCCTTGCGAAGCGAGCGTCAGGCGCGCGTCGTGGACGCGATCGTCGGGCACCATGATCGCGCTGCCGCCGGGGGCGAAACGGTAGGGAACGTTCATCTGCGACAGGGCCGCGATCACCGCGCCGCCGTCCTTGTCGGACAGGTTCGTGAACAGCACCCGGTATTCGGGCTGGCGCGACCACAGCACCGAGGCGACGAGGATTGCTGCCAGAGCGGCAAGCCCGGCGGCGGCCATCAGTTTTCGCTTCATCGGGATCGCAGCGAAGCCCGAAGCGAGGCCCGTTGGCGCCGGCAATGCGTGAGCGTTTGCATCCATGCGGCGGATCATAGAAAGAGCGGCCGCCGACGATCGCGCGATTAGCGCCGGCAAAGGCTGTCATTTCGGGCCCTGCGCCGTGCGCGGGTTGCCGGACAATCGCTTCGGGAATCCCGGAAGAGGGGCGAGATGGATCTACGGATATCGGGAGCGGGCGTCGACCCGCTCGGCCTGCAGCGCTCGATCGGACAGGCGGAACGACCAGGCACTGCACCGACAACGCGGGCCGGCGGCTTCGCCGGCAGCCTGGATGCGGCCCTGCAGTCGGTCAGCCGGCTGCAGAGCGAATCGACGAGCCTGCAGCAGCAGTTCCAGCTGGGTGCCGAGAACGTCAGCCTCGAGCGGACGATGATCGCGATGCAACAGTCGCAGGTCGCATTCCAGGCCGCGATGACGGTTCGCAACCGGCTAGTGTCGGCTTATACGGACATCATGAACATGCCCGTCTGAGCCTGATATGGAAACATCGTCACGGCGCTTGCAGGGCAGCGTGTTTTACACGCAGGATCTCCACTGTACGAGCCTGGTCCCGAACGCGATAGAACACGACGTAATTCCGGTGGGCTACCAACTCGCGAACGAAGGCGGCAGGCCCGGCCGGCCGGTGCGCCCCATGTTTGGGTGCTGCGCAAGCGGCAAGGTCCGGTTGAGCAATTCCTGGCCGAACTCCTCCGCCCTGATCGGCTTGTCCTGCGCGATGTACTTGTCCTGCGCGATGTAGTCGATGATGCGGTCCAGATCCGCCTCGGCCATCGGACGCCAGATGATGCGGTAAGGGCCTCTTGCCTTCGCCATGGACCCTCCGCTTCCGCTTATCCGCGCTTCGCTCCTGCTGCCTTGTGCTGGTCAATGCGGGCATCCATTCGGGCCATGACTTCATCGTGCGGGATGCTCGGCCGCGGGTCGTCGATAGCCTCCTGAATCTCGGCGGCCAGCCAGTCGTTGTAGGCCGCGGCTTCATGAGCTCTGCGCAGCGCCTGGGCGCGGCCGTCGCTGGAACGCGCCACCGGCTCGCGATCCGCCGGATTCCAGTCCGTGGCGTCGAACTGGCCAGTTGTGATGCCCACGTCGCGCAGTACGTTCAAGGCGGCCGCCGGATTCCCGAAGTAGCGCGGCTCGCTGCTGCGGGCCTTCGCCAGAACGGCCTCGGAACCGTTGCGCGTGGCAATCTGGACGAAGAACGTCCCGCCTCGTCCCTTCAGGGTCACACTGGAGACGCCGCCGGCCTGGCTGGCCGTCCGAAGCTGTTCGAGAGTCATGCTTCGCATGCTTCCCGCCTGCGTTGCAATCCATTCAATATGGCTTGTGCAAAAGTTGTAGAAACTGTGCAAGTTGGCGAGGCGATTAGCCCGCCCTCGACAATGTCCATCGTTCAGGCTTTCCGCCGCATCCGCCTGTCGATGTCGATGACGTAGAGCTGGACCTGTCTCTGGATCTCCGACGGCAGCGCGTCGAACTGCAGGCCGATACGGCTGCCGCCGTCTGCGCCTTCGTGCCGGTCCACGTGTCGCACGAGTAAGCCGCAGGGGATGACGCGGTCGATCGTCTCGATGCGGCTGTGTGGCCAGTGCTCGCCGGTTCGCGGCGGCGGGGCATCGGCGGGGGCCAGAACCGCCGCGCCGCCGGCGCTCAGGTCGACGATTGGATAAGCGGTTTCGGAACCGGCGCCGTCGCGACGCACGCAGCGCGCCTCGTCGGAGACCGGCGGCACCACACGAAACGCGTCGCGTCGCTGGATCCGGTAGAGCAGGGCGGGAATCGGCGCTCGCAGGACCGGCGTGCCGGCCACTTCGGAATCGAGCAGTTCGAAGCCGGCGAGTACGAACTGGGTCTTCACGCTGCCCGGAAACGCGACCGCAGCGATCGATCGGGACGAGGCGATTGTCGCGAGCGCCGCCGGATCGTCGGCCAGTTCGAATTCGACACCGTTCTCGTCGACGTGTGCGACCTGCGTGACGACGAAATCCTCGAGCCGGCCGTTCGGATACAGCGACACCGAGACCTTGCGAGTCGACAGGTCACGCAGCACGGCACGGACGCCGAGCTCGCCGTCGATGCGGAATTCGACCGGAAGCGAGTCGACCGCATCGGGATAGATCGAATGGGCGGCCGGCGCCTCGGACATCGTCTGCTTCAGACCGAGAGCATCGCGTCGAGCTTCGCGGCCTGCGGGTCGCAAAGACGGCGTACCTCGGCGTCGATCAGGATCAGCCGTCGGATCGCGCGAAGCCGTTCGCGATGAGCGGCCGGGGACAGGCGGTGTGTCGGCTGCCGATCGTCCGGCGATGCGTGCTCTCCCGCCTGCCGCCTCTCGGCAGCCGTGGAGCCGTTCCCGATGGCTTCCGGCTCGGGGCGCAGCGCAAGCTTTCGGAACCGCGATTCGCAGTTCGAAACGGTATCCCAGTCGGCCTGGTGCGCGGCGGCGAGCATCTGCCGCGCGCTGATCTCGGCCGCGCGATAGCGGACCAGCAACTGCGATTCGACCTCGAACTGGCGTGCGGACAGCGGCATCGCGGCGGTCTTCCGATTGGCGGGTTGGGCGCTCGACACGGATTCTATGTGGCTTGATCGATTCGTGCGGGTCAGGCTGCGACCGCAGTGGTTGCGGAAGCGGCGGACGCGGCCGTCGAGACGGCGCGGTTGCCAGGCCGACCCGCCACGATCGCCTGCGACGGCCTCGTGTGCGCGCCGCCGTGCATCGCGGCGACCTCGGCGGCGATCCCTTGCCAGGCTTCGTGCAGTTGGCCGAGCATGCCGGCGACCTCGGCATATCGCGTGTCGTCGTCCGCCAGGTTGGCCTGCAGCAAACGAGAGGACATGTACTCGTAGAGCGCCTTCAGGTTGGCGGCGAGTTCGCCGCCACGTGCGTCGAGCGAAGCCTTCAAGCCTTCCTCGATGATCCGCAGCGCGCGGCCGGTCGCTTCGCCTTTCGCGGCGACGTCGCCGCGCGCCAGGCCTACCCGTGCCTGCGCGATCGCTGTCAGTGCGCCCCGGTAGAGCAGGTCGATCAGCGTATGGGGGTCAGCCTGGGCGACCGAAGTCTCGAGCGACAGGTTGCGGTACGAACTGGCGCCGCGGGAGAAGGCGTTGGAAGCGAACATGGCGGTGAACCTTGCGAGAGCCGATACTCCTGATATCGGCCGCACGCGCGAGAGCTTGAGTGCCTCGCGGGTGTCGGAAGTCACCGGTTGCATGTCGCGTTTTCTGCCTGGAGGCTCAGTTGCCGTTGCGATTGACGCTCGCGCTGCCGATCAGGCTCTGCATGTTCGCAAGCGAGCCCTGGAGCTGCGCCAGGTTCGCGTCCAGCGTCGTGTATTGGCGCAGCAGCCGTTGTTCGATGCTGTTGATCCGAGCGTTCAGCCGTTCCTGTTGCTGCTCGGCGGAGCGCTGGCGCGCCTTCAGTGCGTCGGTGGCGTTGCCCAGCGTGCCGTCGGCGGCCAGCATGTCTCCGAGCCGCGTGACCAGGCGCTGCGCCATGCCCTGCTTGTCGGGGTCGCTGTCGGTCGCTGCGAAGAAATTCTTCAGCGTGGATGGCGAGGCGAGCGCTTCGTTCAGCTTGGCGTCCTTGATCGACAGCGAACCGTCGCGCTGGAACTCGATGCCGAGCGCGTTCAGCGTGTTCGGCTGATCGCTGCCGACGGTGCCGCGCATCATTTCGCGCAACTGCTGCTGGATCCGCGTCACGGCCTGATTGCCCTGCAGCGTGCCGGCAACCTTGGTTTCGGCGTTGTATGCGGTCTGGGAGGCGATCAGCGTGTTCAGCTCGTTGTACGCCTTGACGAACTTGTCGATCGACGTGCGCAGGGACGCGGCGTCGCTGCGCACGTCGACTTCGACCGGCGCGGTGGTCACGCGTCGCAGTTCGAGCGTGACGTTCTCGATCACCCCTTCCAGGCGATTGCCGGCAGCCGAGACCTGCAGGCCGTTGACGGTAACGAGCGCGTCCTGTGCCGACTGCGTCAGTTGGAGGTTGCGCCCGGAGCCGGCCGCAGCGGCCGGGTCGAAGGCCAGCGCCGACAGGCCGGTGGCGTCGGTGTCCGCGCCGTCGAGGTCTTCGACGCTGATCGCGAATGCCTGCGAGGCGCCGCTGTCGGTGCTGCGCAGCATCAGTCGCTGGCCCGTGCCGTCGGCGACCAGCGATGCGCTGATTCCGGCACCTGCCGCGTTGATCGCGTTGCGGATGTCGGCGAGTGAGGCGCCGTCTGCGATGTCGATGTCGAAGGACCGGCTGGCATCAGGAGTGAACGCCGTGCCGGCCTCGTCTAGCGAGCCCATCCGGATTCGCAGCGTGCCCCCGCCGACGATGGCTGCTGCGTCGCCGAATGCCCCGCTGGCTACCGTCTGTCGGCTCGCGAGTCGGGATACGTCGATCGAGTAGCCGCCGGGCACTGCGCCGCTGCCGGCGGTTGCGAGCAGCGCAGCCTCGTCGCTGCTCGATGCCTTGCCGGCGTTCCAGGTGTCGGCGCGGGTCAGCGCGCGCGCGGCATCCTGGAAAGATGACATCGCCGATTGCAGCTTGCCCCAGGCCGAAAGCTTCGTCTGGATGCCGCTGATCGTGGTCTGGATCGATTGCAGCGGCCGCTGCTCGATCTGCATCAGTTGCGAGACGATGCCGTGAACGTCGAGACTGCTGCTTGCGCTGATCGTGGCCATCTGTGAGTCCGGTCCGAAGAAAATGGGAAAAGCCGATGGCGGCGATTCTGCCTTCCATCGGCGCCGACGAACGGCAGATAAACGGCCTGCGGCCGGCCCTGCCACCACCGCACCCCGGGGGCGAATGCCATCC
>CALLYQ010000485.1 GCA_937858875.1 uncultured Lautropia sp.
ACCGGGATGTTCTGCAGGTTCGGGTCGGTCGACGCGAGCCTGCCGGTAACGGCGACCGCCTGCTGGTAGCAGGTATGCACGCGCCCGCTTTGCAGATGCACCATCTGCGGCAGCTTGTCGGTGTAGGTGCTCTTGAGCTTCGACAGGCCGCGCCAGTCGAGGATGATGCGCGGCAGCGGATAGTCCTCGGCAAGTTTCGCGAGCACTTCCTCGTCGGTCGACGGCGCGCCGCTGGCCGTGCGGCGCGCGACCGGCAAGCCGAGTTTGCCGAACAGGATCTCGCCGAGCTGCTTCGGAGATCCCAGGTTGAACGGCTGGCCGGCGGCCTCGTGCGCCGATTTCTCGAACTCGAGCATCTTGCGACCGAGTTCGTCGGACTGGCGCAGCAGCGCCTCGCCGTCGACGAGCACGCCGTTGCGCTCCATCCGCTGCAGGATCGCCGACACCGGCATCTCGATCTCGCGATAGATGCGCGACAGCTTGTCGTCGCGCTCGATGCGCGGATACATCGCCTGGTGCAGATGCAATGTGACGTCGGCGTCCTCGCCGGCGTATTCGGTGGCGCGACTCACCGGCACCTGCTCGAATCCGATGCGGCCGGCGCCCTTGCCGGTGACATCGTCGTAGCGGATCGTGCGCCGGTGCAGGTGACGCTGGGCCAGCGAGTCGAGATCGTGCGGGCGATGCGCCTCGATCACGTAGCTCTGCAGCAACGTGTCGTGTTCGACGCCGGCCATCTGCACGCCGTGGTTCGCGAACACGTGCACGTCGTATTTCAGGTTCTGGCCGACCTTGCGATGCTCGGGGCTCTCGAGCCAGGGCCGCAGACGTTCGAGCACATGCTCGCGATCGAGTTGCGCCGGCGCGTCGGTGTAGCGGTGCGCAACCGGCACGTAGCAGGCTTCCCAGGGCGTGACCGACAGCGACAGGCCGACCAGTTCGGCACGCATCGGGTCGATCGAGGTCGTTTCGGTGTCGATGGCGACCAGCTCGGCCGCGCGGATGCGCTCGATCCAGAGATCGAGCTGCTCGACGGTGACGACCGTTTCGTAGACGGGGACCGGATGCGCCTGGGCCGTTCCGGCCGTTCCCGCCGTTCCGCTCGCACCGATCTCGCCGGCAACTTCGGTTGCCTGTCCGAGCCCGCTCGCCGCAAGGCCGGCCACCTGCCCTGCCCCAGCCGCTGCGGCCACGGCAGCGGCGGCTGAAGCGACAACGGTCTCGCCGGTTTCGCCCGCGCCTTCGTCGGTGGCGCCCCCCGCCCCCGGCGCACCGACCACCCGCGCGCGCGGCTGCGCGGCGTCACCCTCGAGCTCGCGCAACCAGGTCCGGAAGCCACAGCGTCGATACAGCTCGCGCAGACGCGTTTCTTCGCCCTCGCCGAGCACCAGCGCGTCGCCGAGCTCGGCGATTTCCGGAGCGAGTTCGCAGTCGGTCTTCACGGTGACGAGCTTGCGCGCGAGTGGCAGCCAGTCGAGCGCCTGACGCAGGTTCTCGCCGATGACGCCCTTGATGTCGGCGGCGTTCTCGACGACGCCGTCGAGCGAACCGTATTGCCCGATCCACTTGACCGCCGTCTTCGGCCCGACCTTGGCGACGCCAGGCACGTTGTCGACCGTGTCGCCGACCAGCGTGAGCCAGTCGACGATGCGCTCGGGCGGAACGCCGAACTGCGCGATCACGCCGTCGCGATCGGTGCGTTCGACCGGCCCGTTGTTGCGCGTCATCGTGTTGACGAGCACGACGCGCTCGTCGACGAGCTGCGCGAGGTCCTTGTCGCCGGTCGCGATGACGGTGCTCATCCCGCGTTCGCCCGCCAACCGCGCCAGCGTGCCGATCACGTCATCGGCCTCGATGCCCGGGACCATGACCAGTGGCCAGCCGAGCGCCTGGACCATCTCGTGGATGACGGGAATCTGGCGCGCCAGGTCGTCAGGCATCGCCTTGCGCGTGGCCTTGTACTCGGGGTACCAGTCGTCGCGGAAGGTCGGCCCCGGCGCATCGAACACGACCGCACCGCGCGTTGCATTGCCCGTCAATTTGCCGTCGTTGCGCAGACGCCGTAGCATCGCGACCATGCCGTAGACCGCGCCCGTCGGTTCACCCTGTCCGTTCCGCAGGTCCGGCAGCGCATGAAATGCGCGATAGAGAAACCCTGAGCCGTCGACCAGAAGAAGCGTTTTATCGGACATGTCCAGCAGCAAGCAGGTGCCGCAGTTGCGCGCGATCACGGGCCAGGAGCGGTCGACTTCGCTCAAGGCGCGCGAGTCCTGGCATATCTTCGGAATTATCTCAGAGTTCGTCGAAGCGACCGAACGCCTGGCCGAGGTCCGGCCCGCCGTGTCGATCTTCGGCAGCGCGCGGATACAGCCCGGCCACCGCTGGTACGAACTGACCGTCGACCTCGCCCGGCGCCTGTCCGACGCGGGTTTCGCCGTCATCTCCGGCGGGGGTCCGGGCATCATGGAAGCGGCCAACCGCGGCGCCTACGCCGGTCGGTCCTTGTCCATCGGCCTGAACATCCAGCTGCCGCGCGAGCAGTCGAGCAACGAGTTCCAGGACATCTCGCTGAGCTACCGGCACTTCTTCGCGCGCAAGGTCGCCTTCGCCAAGTACGCGACCGCCTTCGTCGCGGTGCCGGGCGGCTTCGGTACGCTGGACGAACTGCTCGAGGTGCTCACGTTGATCCAGACGCGAATGGGCCGGCTGATCCCGGTGCTGCTGATCGACTCGCAGTACTGGAAGGGGCTGCTCGACTGGATGCGCGAGCAGATGCTCGGCAACGGGCTGATCTCTCCGGAAGACATGGACCTGATCAGCGTGTTCGACGATCCCGCGCAGGCGGTCGAGGCGATCTTCGACTTCTACCAGTCGCGCGGCTTCGTGCCGACGGCCGACGAACGCGAGAGCCTGCTCTATCTCTGACATGGCCGTCTTCACGCCCGTTACTCGCGACGAGCTTGCCCGCTGGCTGCAGGCCTACGACCTGGGAAAACTCGTCGCCTTCGAGGGCATCGCCTCCGGCATCGAGAACACCAACTTCTTCGTCGACACCGAACGCGGCCGTTTCGTGCTCACGCTGTTCGAGCGCCTGCAGGCCAGCGAACTGCCCTTCTACCTGGGCCTGATGAAGCATCTGGCCACGCACGACATCGCTTGCCCGGACCCGATGCCGGATCGCCGCGGCCGGCTGCTGTCGAGCCTGAACGGCAAGCCGGCGGCCCTGGTGACCCGCCTGGCCGGACGCGAGCAGATGCGCCCCGGCCTCGCGCATTGCGCACTCGTCGGCGACGTGCTGGCGCGCATGCACCTGGCCGCCGTCGACTACCCGGGCACGCTGCCGAATCTGCGCGGGCTCGACTGGTGGGTCGAGACTGTCCCGAAGATCCTGCCTTTCCTGTCCGCCACGCAGGCGGCGCTATTGCGCGACGAACTGCAGACCCAGCAGCGATTCGCCGCCGGCGCCACCCATGCAGCGCTGCCACGCAGCGCCGTGCACGCCGACCTGTTCCGCGACAACGTGCTGTTCGACTCCGGCAGCG
>CALLYQ010000486.1 GCA_937858875.1 uncultured Lautropia sp.
CATGTTGTCCCCCCCGTTTATCTGGCGGCGTCCGCGCGGGCTGCGCCGCCTTGCGCGGCGCCTGCCGCCGAAGCGTTCTGCCGGGCGAAATAGTCGGCCAGTGCGGCGACCTGCTCGTCGGTATAGCCCTTGGCGATCTGGTGCATGATCGTCGCCTGGCGCTTGCCGTCGCGAAACAGCCTCATCTGCTCGATGAAGTAGGCGCTCGACAGGCCGGCCAGTCCGGGCATGCCGCCACCGCCGGCCGAGCGGCCGTCGGTGCCGTGGCAGTTCGCACAGTTGGCCGCCAGATAGCCGGCCTGCTGCGCATTCGACGTCGCAGCCGAAGCCGCGGTGCCTGCGCCCAGCGTGAGAAGCGTCAACAGCGCGGCTGCCGCGTATCTCGTTGTTTTCATCGCGTCCTCCCTCCTGTGCCGCGACAGGGAAAATCCCCTGGATCGGGTCAGGGAATTCTAGACGCAGGCGGGCCGGGCGGCAGCCATGTTTTTGCAGCCGATGACCTTATCGCCGCCGCTGGTCGGAAACGCCGGATCCGGAACGCGACCGCATGCGGCGAGACGATCACGGGGGCCGCGAAGCCCCCGTGTTCGTCGAGTACCGAAAAGCAGCTCAGGCCGGCAGGACCTCGATCTGCTCCTCGCCCTCGCCCCCCGGCGCCGGCGGTTCGCCCTCGGCGAAGGACAGCACGACCTCGCCGGCTTCGTCGAGGTCGACCGTGACCTTGCCACCGCTCACCAGCTTGCCGAACAGCAGCTCGTCGGCCAGCGCCTTTCGGATCATGTCCTGGATCAGGCGCTGCATCGGGCGGGCGCCCATCAGCGGGTCGAAGCCCTTGGCCGCCAGGTGCTTGCGCAGCGCCTCGGTGAACACCGCCTCGACCTTCTTCTCGTGCAACTGCTCCTCGAGCTGCATCAGGAACTTGTCGACGACGCGCAGGATGATTTCTTCGTCGAGCGCCTTGAAGCTGATGATCGAGTCGAGCCGGTTGCGGAACTCCGGCGTGAACAGCCGCTTGATCTCGACCAGCTCGTCGCCGGTCTCGCGGTTGTCCGAGAAACCGATCGAGCGCCGCTGCAGGTCGGCAGCGCCGGCGTTCGTGGTCATGATCAGCACGACGTTGCGGAAATCGGCCTTGCGACCGTTGTTGTCGGTCAGCGTGCCATGGTCCATGACCTGCAGCAGGATGTTGAAGATGTCGGGATGCGCCTTCTCGATCTCGTCGAGCAGCAGCACCGCGTGCGGCTTCTTCGCGATCGCCTCGGTCAGCAGCCCGCCCTGGTCGAAGCCGACATAGCCCGGGGGCGCGCCGATCAGCCGCGAAACCGCGTGCCGCTCCATGTACTCGGACATGTCGAAGCGGATCAGTTCGATGCCCATGATGAACGCAAGCTGACGGGCGACCTCGGTCTTGCCGACGCCGGTGGGCCCCGAGAACAGGAAGGCGCCGATCGGCTTGTCGGGCTTGCCGAGGCCGGAGCGCGACATCTTGATCGCGGCCGCCAGCGCGTCGATCGCCTGCTCCTGGCCGAAGACGGTGGCCTTCAGGTCGCGGTCGAGCGTCTGCAGTTTGCTGCGATCGTCGGACGACACCGAGGCCGGCGGGATCCGCGCGATCTTGGACACGATGTCCTCGATCTCGCCTTTGCCGATGACCTTCTTCTGCTTGCTCTTGGGCAGGATCCGCTGGGCGGCGCCGGCTTCGTCGATGACGTCGATCGCCTTGTCGGGCAGGTGCCGGTCGTTGATGAACTTGGCCGACAGCTCGGCGGCTGCCGACAGCGCCGACGACGAGTACTTGACGCCGTGGTGCTCCTCGAAGCGCGACTTGAGCCCGCGCAGGATCTGCACGGTCTGCTCGACCGAGGGCTCGATGACGTCGATCTTCTGGAAGCGGCGCGACAGCGCGTGGTCTTTCTCGAAGATGCCGCGGTACTCGTTGTAGGTGGTGGCGCCGATGCACTTGAGCGTGCCCGACGACAACGCCGGCTTAAGCAGGTTCGACGCGTCGAGCGTGCCGCCCGAAGCCGAGCCGGCCCCTATCAGCGTGTGGATCTCGTCGATGAACAGGATCGCGTTCGGCGCCTGCTTCAGCTGCTTGAGCACGGTCTTGAGCCGCTGCTCGAAGTCGCCGCGGTACTTGGTGCCGGCCAGCAGAGCGCCCATGTCGAGCGAATAGACGATCGCATCGGACAGGATCTCGGGCACTTCTTCCTGCGTGATGCGCCAGGCCAGGCCCTCGGCGATCGCCGTCTTGCCGACACCGGCCTCGCCGACCAGCAGCGGGTTGTTCTTGCGCCGCCGGCACAGCACCTGGATCACGCGCTCGACCTCCTGCTCGCGCCCGATCAACGGATCGATGCGGCCTTCGCGGGCCGCCGCGTTCAGGTTCTGCGTGTACTGCTCGAGCGCGCCCGGCTGGCCGCCGCTGCCTTCCTGCTCGCCCTCGGCCTGTTCTTCCTTGGCCGGCTCCTTGGGCTGCGGCGTCTTGGTGATGCCGTGCGAGATGTAGTTGACGACGTCGAGACGGGTGATGCCCTGCTGGTGCAGGTAATAGACGGCGTGCGAATCCTTCTCGCCGAAGATCGCGACCAGCACGTTGGCGCCGGTGACTTCCTTCTTGCCGTTCGAGGTGCTCTGCACGTGCATGATCGCGCGCTGGATCACACGCTGGAAACCCAGCGTGGGCTGCGTGTCGATTTCCTCGCTGCCGGGCACGACCGGCGTGTTCTCCTTGATGAACCCGGTCAGGTTGCGACGCAGGTCCTCGATGTTGGCGGCGCAGGCACGCAGGACCTCGGCTGCCGACGGGTTGTCGAGCAGCGCGAGCAACAGGTGCTCCACCGTGATGAACTCATGCCGCTGCTGCCTCGCCTCGACGAAGGCCATGTGCAGGCTGACTTCCAGTTCCTGGGCGATCATGCTTCCTCCATCACGCACTGCAGCGGATGCTGATGCTGGCGTGAATAACTACTGACCTGCTCGACCTTTGTAGCCGCGATGTCGCGCGGGAATACGCCACAAACGCCGCGCCCGTCCCGGTGCACCTTCAACATGACCTGGGTGGCCTGCTCCCTGCCCATGCCGAAGAACTTCTGCAAGACGCTGACGACGAACTCCATCGGAGTGAAGTCGTCGTTCAGCAGTACGACCTGAAACATCGGCGGCGGCTTGACACGCGCTTCCTTTCGTTCGAGAACGGTGGAGGGATCGTGCCGGGTCGCCATGAAGGCATTCTAGCGAGTGATTGACCTGCTGCAACAATGACAGGGTTAACGGGTGACGGCTGCGCAGCCGCCGTTGCAGGGCGGAGCGACGGGCGGCAGCGCGCCAGCCGACCGGCGGCGTCCGGAAACCGGTAAAAATAGCGCTCCCAGCCGCAAAACAAGCTTGACGCGTGCCGCATTCTGCAAAAGAATCCGAGCGCTGTCCGGGGCAACAATCCGGGTCGCGATCTGTCCGTCAACCTTTCAAGCAGTCGGGCAGGCCGCGACGGGCCGTCCGGCCCGCGGCACCAGGCGGGCCGGTTCAGGGGGAGACTTTCCGTTTCCAGCCGGTCCGGGCAATCGTTCATATAGGCGTTCGAGGCATGGCAACAGGCACGGTAAAGTGGTTCAACGACGCGAAGGGCTTCGGGTTCATCACCCCGGATGACGGCGGTGAAGATCTGTTCGCGCATTTCAGCGCGATCCAGATGAACGGCTTCAAGTCGCTCAAGGAAGGTCAGAAGGTGCAGTTCGACGTCGTCACCGGCCCGAAGGGCAAGCAGGCCTCGAACATCCAGGCGGCCTGAGCGGGCATCCCTCACCGGGCGTCCCTGAACGGGCGTCCTGAACGGGCGCCCGCCCTCGCCGCACGAACGCCGGGTTCCACCCGGCGTTTTTCGTTTCCGGGGCAGAATACCGTGATCAGCCCAGGAGAACAAAACATGAACACTCCCCTCGTTGCGCCACGCCGCGCATTGTTGCGCGCCGCACTGTCGGCCGCCTGCGGGGCCACGCTGGCGCTGGCCGCCACGGCGGCCCAGTCGCAGGACTACCCGACCAAGGCGGTCAACGTCGTCGTGCCCTGGCCCGCCGGCGGTCCGTCCGACATCGCGGCACGGCCGCTGGCCAAGGGGCTCAACGAGAACCTCGGCCAGCCGTTCGTGATCGACAACCGGGCCGGCGCCAGCGGCAACATCGGCAGCGGCATCGTCGCGCGTGCGAAGCCCGACGGCTACACGCTGCTGATCACGTCGAGCTCCCCGATCGTGATCAACCCGAGCATCTACAAGAAGATGCCGCTGGATCCGATGAAGGATCTGGCGCCGATCACGAACCTGCTGCGGGTACCGCTGGTGCTGGTGGTCAACCCGTCGCTGCCGGTGAACAACCTGCAGGAACTGATCGCGCACATCAAGGCCGAAGACGGCAAGTTCCAGTACGCGTCGTCGGGCAACGGCACGCCGCAGCACATGACGACCGAGCTGATGAAGACGCAGGCCGGGCTCGAAATGGTCCACGTGCCGTACAAGGGCTCGGCGCCGGCCATCACCGACGTGCTCGGCGGCCACCTGCCGATGATGTTCGACAGCACGATCGCGATCATGCCGCACATCACGTCCGGCAAGGTCAAGGCGATCGCCGTGACCGGCGCCCAGCGCTCGCCGCTGCTGCCCGACGTGCCGACGTTCTCCGAAGCCGGCATGCCGGACTTCGAGTCCTACGCCTGGTACGGCTTCTTCGCACCGGCGGGCACGCCGAAGGAGATCGTCGAGAAGCTCAATGCCGAGGCGCAAAAGGTCATGAAGGCGCCCGAGTACCAGCGCGTGCTGGCCGACACCGGCTCCGAATACGTCGGCACCTCGGTCGAGGAGTTCACGCGCTTCGTCGAGGCCGAGACCGCCAAGTGGTCGAAGGTCGCCAAGGACAGCGGCGCGACGGTCGACTGACCGGGGCGCCGTTCCAGGCGTTCACCGAGGATCTGCGCGCGCAGCCGGGGCTGCGCGCGCAGATCACCGCCGCCTGCCGCCAGCCCGAGCCGGAATGCGTCGGCCGCCTGCTCGAGGCCGCCCGCCTGCCGCCCGCGCAGGCGCGCGACGCGCAGCTGCTGGCCCGGCGGCTGGCTCGGCGCGTGCGCGAGCACATCGCCGGCAGCGGCCGCGAAGGGCTCGTCCCGGGCCTGATCCAGGAGTTCGCGCTGTCTTCGAAGGAAGGCGTCGCGCTGATGTGCCTGGCCGAGGCGCTGCTGCGCATCCCCGACACCGAGACCCGTGACGCACTGATCCGCGACAAGATCGGCAAGGCCGACTGGCAGTCGCACCTGGGCGGAGGGTCCTTGTTCGTCAATGCCGCCACCTGGGGCCTGATCCTGACCGGCCGGCTGGTCGGCGCGCACGATGAACCCGGGCTGGCCGGTGCGCTCGGACGCGTGATCGCACGCGGCGGCGAACCGCTGATCCGCACCGGCGTCGACCGGGCCATGCGGTTGATGGGCGAGCAGTTCGTGATCGGCGAGACGATCGACGAAGCGCTGGCGAAAGCTCGCGCGCGCGAGGCGCAGGGATTCCGCCACTCGTACGACATGCTCGGCGAGGCGGCGCTGACCGACGAGGATGCGCAGCGCTACCTGGCCGCCTACGAGCAAGCCATCCACGCGATCGGCGAGACCGCAGCGGACCGCGGCCCCATCGACGGACCGGGTGTCTCGATCAAGTTGTCGGCGCTGCATCCGCGCTACGGCCGCGCGCAATACCAGCGCACGATGGCCGAGCTGTATCCGCGGCTGCTCGGGCTGGCGCGGCTGGCGCGCCGCTACGGGCTCGGGCTGAACATCGACGCCGAGGAGGCCGACCGGCTCGAGCTGTCGCTGGACCTGCTCGAACGGCTGTGCTTCGAACCGGAACTGGCCGGCTGGGACGGCATCGGCTTCGTGGCGCAGGCTTACCAGAAGCGCTGCCCGCTCGTCGTCGACTGGCTGATCGACCTGGCGCGCCGCAGCCAGCGACGGTTGATGGTCCGGCTGGTCAAGGGCGCCTACTGGGACAGCGAGATCAAGCGCGCGCAGGTCGCCGGCCTCGCCGGCTACCCCGTCTACACGCGCAAGGCCTACACCGACCTCGCCTACCTGGCCTGCGCGCGCGGGCTGCTGGCGGCGCCCGACGCCGTCTATCCGCAATTCGCCACGCACAACGCGCAGACGCTGGCCGCCGTCGTGCAGATGGCCGGCGATCGCTTCGAGCCAGGTCAGTACGAGTTCCAGTGCCTGTATGGAATGGGCGAAGCCTTGTACGAACAGCTCGTGCGAGCGCCCGGGGACGGCGGACTCGGCCGGCCGTGCCGGATCTACGCGCCCGTCGGCACGCATCGCACGCTGCTGGCCTACCTGGTCAGGCGCCTGCTCGAGAACGGCGCGAACACCTCCTTCGTCAACCGGATCGCCGACGAGAGCATGTCGATCGACGAGCTGGTCGCCGATCCGGTGGCCACCGTCACATCCATGGCCGCCGCCGACGGTGCGCTGGGGCTGCCGCATCCGGCGATACCGCTACCGGGCGAGCTGTACGGCAGCCGGCGGCGCAACTCCGCAGGGATCGACCTGTCGAGCGAAG